>JACZVC010000005.1 GCA_022572885.1 Pseudomonadota bacterium
TATCGTCGCTTCGCTCATGTCTTGCTCCCGTTAGACAAATGAGGAGCTTCAACGATCCCGCCTCTTCCGGCCCTTAGAACGGCTGAGATCGACAACTAGGAGGATGACCCATGTCCACTACCGATAGCGAGAAGACCCGACGCAGAGCCCTGCTTAAAACCCACTATGACGTTGAGAACAGCCACGACATGAATGGTATTATGGCGACCTTTTCACCCGACGCTGAGGTGCTTTTCAACCGAATCCCGTTCACGGACCCGCAAAGCATTCGTGATGCGCACGGCCTTTTGGGTTTTTCCGGCACGGGCGGCGCTTTTGAAGACATTCACAACTATATCGACGACACACATTTCACAGACGACGAAATCATCGTCGAGGGACGCCTGTGCGGCAAACATGTCGGTGAATTCCAAGGCATTAAAGCCACGGGCCGCAACGTCGAACTGCCGTTCGTCGCCTTTTATCACTTCGACAAGACCGACAAACTCATCTCCGAACGTGTAGTCATGAACTTCGGGGTGCTTGTCGCTTCGGGGTAGTCAATTGTTGTCAACATCGCAGAGATTAACAAAAGTTAAATGTTGAAATGGCCGCTTTGGGTCGGAAGCAGACCGTTAGTTTCTGTTTTGTTGACGATGTAATCTAGTGCGTGTTACAGGACGCCCATCCTCAATGAATACCGAGCTTCCCCACATTTCGAATTCACTCCAAGGCTGTTGACGCAGGTCATAAATAATTCGATGCCATGTAGGACCTGTACTTTCATCGTAGCCAATGACCTGTATGTTACATACGGTGGTCCTACAATCGATATAAGAGATATCGAACTGAGTTATCGCAGGGTGGCTAGTCAGGAATTGTAGTATCGCCTGCTCCATGTAATACGCCCAACCATCGTCTTTCGGCTCGACCTCCAGCTCCGTGCGGCGGCCTGCCAGCAAGCCGGAACTCCGGTCGGGAATGTCGCTGTCGGCAATAGGCTGATCGTGGGCCTCGGTAGCCGGAGTTTGCCGGGCCTCGCTTTGTTTGCTCGAGGTCACTCTATCAGTGGATTGCATGGTAGGCGATGAATCGGCTGTCCGTTCCTCTTTTGCAACGGGCAATCCCACGTTTGGGGCGGTTGTTGGTGTAGCTTCCGAACTGGGTGCCTCGGGCAGTCCATTTTCTTGGTCAGCGTCCCGAACCCAGCTTACTGCGGCGAAAACTAACACTCCACTGGCCGCCCCGATTAAGAATGACTTAGTGTCCATTTCTGCATCATATATCGGCTGCCGTGGAAACTCCTGCAGGCGTCCGCTTCGGATCATTAGCGGACATAGGTAATCACAGCCCTTTTGTCAGTTTTGGCAGTGAGTGGTCTGGGGATCTAAAAACATCGTTTTTGAGCAGATTTCTGTCCTATTGCTACCCACAGTGCTACCCAGAGAGGAAATGGATGCCCATGAATTCAGGTAACTATTTGATTATTATGATTTATCTTGAGAAGCAGGAGTTCTAGTCTTCCTGCCAGCGGAACAGCCAGGCGCCGATGGCGAGCAATACAATAGTCATTGCCGCAAGCTGAGTGACCTGCGGCATCACCTCGGCCAGGCCTGCGCCATCCAGCATGATATGCCGGGCCGCATCGAGCAGCGGGGTTAGCGGGAATAAGCCGGCAATATCCTGCACATACTGCGGCGTTCCTTCCAGCGAAAACCAGACTCCCGATAACAGCATCATCGGCCAACTGATCATATTGAGCAGACCGCCGGCGAGTTCTTCGCTGGCCGTGCGCACCGCGACCAGCAGACCCGTGGAAATCAGGCAGGTCGCGCCCAGCGTGGCAACCACGAACAGCGCCAGATAGCTGCCCGACATTTTGAAATCGATCAGGTAGCTGGTACCGGCGAAAACCATCGCGGTCAGACCCATTATCAGCACCAGGCGCGACAGCACTTGTGCGGTCAGAAATTCGAACGGCGTCAGCGGCGTCGCCTTCAGGCGCTTCAGAAAACCGTTCTTGCGATAGCGAACCACCACATAACCTACGCCAAACAGGCAACTGAACATCATGTTCATGCCGAGAATTCCCGGTAGCAGCCAGTCTACATAGCGAACCGCCGATCCGCTGACCGTGCCGCGAATGAAATCGCTACTGCCAGTGCCGGCGATCAGCTTCTCCAGCATGTAACCCTTCGGCGACGATTCGTTAACCCAGTATTGTGGTGGTTGATCGGCGGGACTGATCAGCATATCCATCTGGTGGCGCGATAATTTGGCCAACGCATCATCGAGATCGCTGACCGCATAAAAATCGATAAACCGGGTTTGCAGGAACGGGTGTGCGGCCAGGTCGATTACCTTGGACTGCTGAAGGACCGCGACCTTGAACATCGATCGCCCGTCGCCCGAAAAAATAACGCCCATGCCGACAACCAGCAACACCGGCAACAGGATATTCCAGCCCAGCGCCGAACGATCCCTGAGGAATTCGATGTTCCGCGCATGCAGGATCGCCAATATTCGGGAAATCATGCCCTGAGCTCCGTGCCGGTCAGTTCGAGGAAAAGGTCTTCCAGGTTCCGTGGCCGGATCTTTATCCGGTCGATACTGACGCCAAGTTCGAGCAATTTGGCCAAGGTCTCGCTGACGCTGGCAACCGATATTTCGACCGAATCGATTTTCTCATGAACCGTCCACGGCAGGCTTGCCGGTGAAACCGTAAAATCCTCGCGCGGCAGTTCGATAATGACATCGCTGAAGTGTTCCTTGAGCAGGGATTCCGGTGAACCGTGCGCGATGATCTTGCCGTGGTCCATGATCGCGATGGTGTCGCAGAGGATGTAGGCTTCATCCATATAGTGGGTGGTGAGCAACACGGTCGTGCGGCGTTTCTTGATCTTTTCTATCAGGTCCCAGAAGTTACGCCTGGCCTGCGGATCCAGACCGGTTGTGGGCTCGTCAAGGAACAGGATTTTCGGATCGTTGACCAGCGCGATCGCCAGCAACAAGCGCTGACGCTGGCCGCCGGAAAGTTTGCGGTTATCCCTGTCCAGCAGTTGCTCCAGGGAGCAGGATTCGATCAGTTCGTCGAGATCCGCGCCATGTTTATAAAAGCCGCGAAACAACTGCAGTGATTCTCTTACGGTCAGGTGATCTTGCAGGGCCGTGGACTGAAATTGCATGCCCGCTTCGTTCCTGAAATCCGCGCCGATCGGCTTTCCCCGGTAAAGTATTTCCCCGCTACTGGCCGATCGGATGCCCTCCATGATTTCCACAGCCGTGGTTTTGCCGGCGCCGTTGGGGCCCAGCATGCCAAAACAACTGCCTTCGTCTACGGAAAAACTGATCCCGGCGACCGCGGTGACGCCGGGATATTCTTTGACCAGGTTGTGAACTTCCAGGACTGCGCTCATGGGTCGATAGGTTCTTTTTTGGGATCGGGCGAGCCGTGTGCCGCGACAGGCAGATGCATCTTCGTAGATTGCAATGGACAGTGAATCATGAGCGCTTTGGGAAATCCGACTGATAAGTAGCGGACAGCTTAGGGGATTATGCTACCCATCGGCAACAGCCGATCCGGGCAACAGCGGGCTTGCATGCGAGCGCCAAAGGTGTCGTATGATGTCGCTTGCGGCCACTGAAAAGGAAAGCAATGACCGAGCCACACCCGCTCTACCCCAATCTGTTCTCACCGCTCGACCTGGGCTTTATGCAATTGCCCAACCGGGTTTTGATGGGCTCCATGCATACCGGCCTCGAGGACAAGCGCTCGGATTATCACAAACTGGCCGCTTATTTCGCTGAACGCGCGGCACATGGTGTGGGCCTGATCGTGACTGGCGGGATTGCACCCAACATCGCCGGCTGGGTCGGTCCGTTTGCCGGCCGGCTCTCCAGCAAGGGCCACGTGGCGCGGCACCGGCTGGTTACCCGGGCAGTACAAGCGGAAGGCGGCAGAATCTGCATGCAAATATTGCATGCCGGCCGCTATGGCTATCATCCTTTTTGTGTTGCGCCATCCGCTGTCAAATCGCCGATCAGCCCGTTCAGACCCAGAGCGCTAAGCGCGACCGGCGTGGAATCACAAATCAGGGCATTCGTCCGCTGCGCCGTGCTGGCGAGAGAAGCAGGCTATCACGGCGTCGAAATCATGGGTTCGGAAGGTTACCTGATCAATCAATTCCTGGTTACACGAACCAACCAGCGTACCGACCCATGGGGCGGACCTTTTGCCAACCGCATGCGGTTTCCGGTCGAGATTGTGCGCCGGACCCGCGAGGCCGTCGGCGACGATTTCATTATCATCTACCGGTTGTCGATGCTGGACCTGATCGACGATGGCCAGGACTGGAGCGAAGTTGAGCACCTCGCGCAGGCGGTCACCGCGGCTGGCAGCAGCATGATCAATACCGGGATCGGCTGGCACGAGGCCAGGATACCAACCATTGCAACGATGGTTCCGCGCGCGGGTTTTGCCTGGGTCAGCAAGCGGCTCATGGGCAAGCTGAGCATCCCGCTGATTACCACCAACAGAATCAACACGCCGGAAAAGGCTGAGGAAGTCCTCGCCCAGGGCTGCGCCGATATGGTTTCCATGGCCCGGCCGTTCCTCGCGGATGAACAGTTTATGAGCAAGGCCAGGGCCGGCAAGGCGGAATCGATCAACACTTGTATCGCCTGCAATCAGGCTTGTCTCGACCATACCTTCAGAAAAGAACGCGCTACGTGCCTGGTGAACCCGCGGGCCTGTTATGAAACTGAAATATCCATCAGCCGGACCGCCAGGCCTGTCCGGCTCGCCGTGGTCGGCGCCGGCCCGGCCGGGCTGGCCTGCGCGGCGACCGCCGCTGAGCGGGGCCACCGGGTCGTCCTGTTCGACGCGGCGGATTCGATCGGGGGCCAGTTGAACATGGCGAGACAGGTACCGGGCAAGGAGGAATTCAATGAAACCCTGCGCTTTTTCCGCAACCGCCTGGCCGCGGCAGAGGTCGATGTGCGTCTTGGCCGGAAGGTCGATCACGCGGCCCTGGGCGCCGGCGAATTTGATGAGGTCGTACTCGCCAGCGGCGTTTTGCCGCGTACACCGGATATCGCCGGGATCGATGACCCAATGGTTTTGAGCTATATCGATGTGTTGTTGAGCCGGCGAACAGCGGGCGACCGCGTGGCCATCATCGGCGCCGGCGGCATTGGCTTCGATGTAGCCGAGTTTCTCAGTCAGTCGGGAGAACCAACCAGCCTGGATGTCGGTTCATTTTGCCAAGAGTGGGGTATAGACCCGGCCTATGCGCACCGGGGAGGCCTGGCCGGGTCGGGAGCGCACGAGCGACCGTCGCTGCGAAAAATCTACCTGTTGCAGAGAAAAGCCAGCAAGCCCGGAGCCAGCCTCGGTAAAACAACCGGCTGGATTCATCGTCTCAGCTTGCGTAATCGGGGCGTTCAAATGCTCGCCGGGGTGAGCTATGAAAAAATTGACTCACGGGGTCTGCATATCACCATCGGCGGCGAACCCCGCCTGCTGGCCGTGGATAACATCGTGAGCTGTGCGGGGCAGCTGCCGTGCCGGGAGCTTGAAGGACCGCTGCGGGCCGCTGGATTGTCCGTCCACCTGATTGGCGGGGCCGACAAGGCCACCGAACTGGATGCCAAGCGTGCGATCAGGCAAGGCACTCTCTTAGCTATGAATATTTAATGTTAACAATCAGTTATATGTAACACTTAATGTCTTGACTAAATTGAAAACTCCCACCATACCGCCGTTCGACATGGGCCAGTCAGCGTTGTTGGAGCCTGCGGAAAAGGTTGCGAACTTCAGAATCCGGCGGAGCAGCCGCGCCCGCCACTTGAGTATCCAGGTGCACCCGCCGGGGCTGGTCGAGATTGTCGTGCCCAGGCGCATGCCGGTACGGGAAGTGGAGTCATTTGTCAGAGCGCATGCGACCTGGATTCGGGAAACCTGTGTGGGAATGAACCGTCGTCACCTCGACCCGGGAACCGGGCCGCCGTCGCATATCAGGCTGGGCGTACTGGATCGGGAATGGTCGGTCAGCTACAACCCGAATCCGCGTGCCAGGCTGCGGGTGGCGGAATCAGACACCGGCCTTGAAGTATTTGGCGCCAATGACGATGTCGGCCGCCGGCGCGCATTGTTGAACTGGCTCAGACGAAAGGCGCGCGCGTTTATGGTACCGGCAGTTGGCGCGCTGGCATTGAAAACCGGTTTGCGCCCCCGCGCAATCCAGATTCGGGCGCAGCGTTCGCGCTGGGGTAGTTGCTCATCGAATAGAACACTCAGTTTGAATCTGTGCCTGCTGTTCCAGGAACCGGAACTGGTTCGCTACCTGCTGATCCATGAATTGTGCCACCTCAGGCACATGAACCACTCGCCGCGTTTTTGGGCACTCGTCGAACAATATTCCCCGGGGGGCAGGATACTCGACCAGCGCCTGAACGATGGCTGGACCCGCATCCCCGGCTGGCTGTTCGCAGAACTGTGAACGCTTGTCGCTGCTTTCTGCTTAACCCTGGTCCAGCAATTCCCTGAGATTGATGACCGCCGAGTTGGCGCGCGACAGGTACGAGGCGAGCACCAGTGAGTGATTGGCAAAAATTCCATAGCCTGAGCCATTCAGAATCACCGGGCTTTTGATGGGACGCAGGCCGCCTTCGAGTTCACGGATGATCTGGCGCAGCGACACGATCGCGTTCTTGTCCTTGAGGACTTTCTCGAAATCAAACTGTGCGGCCCTGAGAAAATGGACCAGCGCCCAGGTCGTCCCTCTGGCCTCAAAAAATACGTTGTCGATTTTCAGCCATGGCGTTTCGACCGAAACGTAGTCCGGCAGAATATCGGTGTTTGCCGCGGCCCTTTCACCGGCCAGATCGGTGTTTACCCGGACCTGTCCGACACTGGCGCTGAGTCTTTGCGACAGACTGCCCAACCTTTTCTCAACCACCACCAGCCACTCCCGTAAATTATCCGCCCGCGCGTAAAATTGGGCATTGCGATTTTCCGGGTCGCTGAGTCGATCGCGATAAGCTTTGAGATAACGGATTCCCTTGCGGTACTGTCGCTCACTCGATGGCAACATCCATGAGTTGTGATCGTAATTCAATACCGGTTCCGCGAGCGCCAGATCGGGATCTTCCAACGACTGGGACTGCGAGCGGCTGTAGTCATTGCGCAATACCCGGGCGAGATCTCGCACCTGCACCACGACCCCAAATTCCCAGCTTGGAATGTTGTCCAGAAATATCCCGGGCGGGGCAATGTCGTTGCTCAGGTACCCGCCAGGCTTATCGAGGAGTATTTCGGTCACTTCGATCAGTGTTTGGGTCGTGGAATAACCGATGGGTGCGCGTTGCCCGGATACATCGGAAGTCACCCAGAACGGGTTTGGCTCGCGTGACCACCAGAATGCGAGAATCAAAATAATGACCAGCAAGACCGCGAGCACTACACCGGCGGCGATCAGCCGGGGATTCCACTGCGCATCGGGCTCCTGCCATTGCCATATGTTTTTCATCATTTGCGCTCCTGCTCGCAGCAAAGCTAATCGAGAAACAGATCGGGCGCCAGTGCCGTACCGGGGCTGACCGCGTAGCGAGAGAAATCGCTAACGCCAGATTCCCTGAGTACATCCTCATCGATCAGGAACTGTCCGTTGTATCTTTGGTCCGCAGCCGACAAAATCAGGTGAGCCGCATCGGCAACGATCTCCGGATGACGGCATTGTTCGGGTTTTACGAGGTCACCCAGCATCTTGATCGCGGCCGTTGCGATCACCGTACGCGGCCACAACGCACTGACCGATAAGCCACTGTTGGCAAACTCCCGGGCCATGCCCAGCACACACAGGCTCATTCCGTACTTGGCGATGGTATATGCAACATGCTCCTTGAACCACTTAGGATCCAGGTTCGGAGGCGGCGCCAGATTGAGTATCTTCGCCTGCCCGGATTGCAAAAGATGCGGCAAACATGCCTGGGAACAAAGGTAGGTTCCCCGTACATTGACGTCAAACATCAGGTCAAAGCGTTTCATCGGTGTGCCCAGGGTGCCCGCCAGGTAAATTGCGCTGGCATTGTTGACCAGGATATCGATGCCGCCGAAATGACCAACCGCCTGGTCGACCGCTGCGCTCACCTGTGCCTCGTCGCGGATATCGGTCCGGATCGGCAGGGCCTTGCCTCCGGCTTGCTCTATTTCCCGCGCAACACTGGATATGGTGCCGGGAAGCTGCGGATGCTCGTGTTCGGTTTTTGCGGCGATCACGATGTTTGCGCCGTCACGCGCTGCCCGGCAAGCGATCGCTCGGCCAATGCCTCGGCTCGCGCCGGTGATGAAAAGGGTTTTCCCGTTTAGTGTCGTCATGGCTTTCTCATTTCTGGCAAGTCATATTCACGCTCGCCCGGACTATCGCGCAATGCCCGGACGAGCGCCGGCAGAAACTGAGCCGCGGTGCCGTGCAAGGCATAGTTGGCGCGGTCGCTTAGCGAAGTCTCCTGCGGATTTATCTCGACCAGGCAGGCGCCGGATTGCAGCGCAAGCTCAGCGAGCCCCGCGGCAGGCTGGACCAGCGCCGAGGTGCCGATGGCAAAAAACACATCGCAGGCGCCCGCGTATTCGATAGCCGCCGCCAGGGCATCGGGGTCTATTTGCTCGCCGAACCAGACTACGTCCGGACGTAAATAAGCGCCGCAGCGAGGGCAGGGTGGGGGCGACTTGCTGGCGTCATAATCTTCGACCACGCAGCCTTCTTCCGAGCACACCGTGCGCATGATATTGCCGTGAAATTCGATCATATTCCGGCTGCCCGCAGCCTGGTGCAGACCATCCACGTTCTGCGAGATCAGGCTGAATCGAGGGAACATCCGCTCCAGATCGACCAGCGCAGAATGAGCTGCGTTTGGCCTGGCCTGCCTTACCAGCTTCCGGCGCCATTGATACCATTCCCAGACCAGCGATGGATCGTGCTGGAACGCCTCCATGGTCGCCAGAGCTTCCGGCTTGAATTTCGCCCACAACCCGGTTTGCGCATCGCGAAAGGTCGGCACGCCGCTTTCCGCCGATACGCCGGAGCCGGTCAGAACGCAGACGCTTTCAGCGGCCGCCAGTCTTGCTGTCAGCCCGATAGGAACTTCGCCGCTCACTGGGCGCCCACTGCGATCTTTCCGGAACCGCTGAATGGCCGGTTGCTAAGCAGATCATGCCGCCTTTGCTCGCCCTGCCAACTGGCGCAAAACATAGTGGAGAATGCCGCCATTTCTGTAGTACTCGCGTTCTTTTGGCGTGTCGATGCGGACCCGCGCAGAAAAATGAATCGCTTCGCCGGATTCAGGCATCGCGACCACCCTGACCGATTCCGCATTCGCGTCCTCCAGGCCATTGATCGTGAAGCTCTCCTGGCCGGTGATGCCCAGGTTTTCCGCATTGTCCCCATCCATGAACTCCAGCGGCAGTACGCCCATGCCGATCAGGTTGGAACGGTGGATGCGCTCGTAACTTTCTGCAATTACCGCCTGTACGCCAAGCAGTTTAGTGCCCTTTGCCGCCCAGTCACGAGACGAACCGGTACCGTATTCCTTACCGGCAATAACCAGCAGCGGAGTCCCTTCGTCATGGTAACGCATGGCGGCTTCGTAGATGGACAGCTGTTCGCCGCCGGGCTGATGGCGGGTCCAGCCGCCTTCGGTACCCGGTGCCAGCTGGTTACGCAGGCGGATATTCGCAAAAGTACCGCGCATCATCACTTCGTGATTACCGCGCCTCGATCCGTAGGAATTGAAGTCAGCCGTTTTCACGCCCTCTGCCCGCAGGTAATCGGCGGCCGGGCTGTCGCTCGCAATGCTGCCCGCCGGTGAAATATGGTCGGTGGTCACCGAGTCGCCGAGCAAGACCAGTACCCGCGCGCCGGATATATCGCCGACCGGCGCCGCCGCCATCGTCATACCGGCAAAATAAGGCGGATTCTTGACATAGGTCGAATCCGCTTGCCACTGGTAGAGTTCTCCTTCGGCAACCTGCAAGCCGTTCCAATTTTTGTCGCCATCGAATACCTTTGCGTACTCGTGCAGGAACATTTCACGGTTAACGCAGGCATCCATCTTTGCGTGAATTTCCCGCTGGCTCGGCCAGATGTCCCGCAGATACACGGGCTCGCCATCGGCATCTATTCCCAGCGAACTGTTGATCAGGTCGACGTTCATATTGCCGGCCAACGCATAGGCCACCACCAGCGGCGGTGAAGCGAGAAAATTCATTCTGACCAACGGGTGAATGCGACCCTCGAAATTCCGGTTGCCCGAGAGCACGGCACAACCTACCAGTTGGCTGTTTTCCACCGCTTCCCGGATTTCCGGTCGCAGCGGCCCGGAATTGCCGATGCATGTCGTGCAACCATAGCCGACCAGGTAAAAGCCCATTTTCTCCAGGTCATCCAGCAAATCCGCTTTCTCGAGATACTCGCTGACCACCCGCGACCCCGGCGCCAGGCTGCCCTTGACCCACGGTTTGGTCTTTAGCCCCTTTGCGGCAGCGTTTCTTGCCAGCAAACCGGCCGCTATCATCACGGCCGGGTTCGATGTATTCGTGCAACTGGTGATTGCCGCGATCAGCACCGAGCCATCGCAAAGCTCAAAATCCTGGCCATCCATGCTGACATCGGCCCGGCCGTTACTGTCCCTGCCGCTGATTTCCTGCGCCAGGTGATCCTGGAACACTCTGGCCGCCGATTTCAGGGTGATCCGGTCCTGCGGCCGTTTCGGCCCGGCGATGCAAGGCTCGACATTCGCTATGTCCAGTTCCAGAACGTCGCTGTAATCTGCATCGGATTGTCCATCATCACGCCAGAGACCCTGGACCCTGGCGTAGGCTTCGACCAGTTCGATGGTGTGCGCATCGCGGCCGCTCAGTTCGAGGTAGCGGAGGGTTTCACCGTCGATCGGGAATATTGCGCAAGTACTGCCGAACTCCGGCGCCATGTTGGCCAGCGTCGCACGATCGGCAAGCGGCAGTTTCGCCAGCCCATCGCCGTAGAACTCGACAAATTTTCCAACCACGCCTTTTTCACGAAGCATCTGGGTAACGGTGAGTACCAGGTCGGTCGCGGTGGCCCCCTCAGGCAAATTGCCGCTCAGTTTGAAGCCGATGACCTGTGGGATCAGCATCGTGATCGCCTGGCCCAGCATGGCTGCTTCGGCCTCGATGCCACCGACTCCCCAACCCAGGACCCCCAGTCCATTCACCATCGTCGTGTGGGAGTCGGTGCCGACCAGTGTGTCCGGGTAAGCCTGCAGCACACCATCCTTTTCAACCCCAAAGACAACTCGTGCAAGGTACTCCAGGTTGACCTGGTGAACGATTCCGGTGTTCGGAGGAACGACCAGGAAGTTGTCAAAGGCATTTTGTCCCCAGCGCAGGAATGAATAGCGCTCCTTATTGCGCTGGAATTCGATAATATTATTCAGATCCAGTGCGTCGGCGGAACCATAATTATCGACCTGAACCGAATGATCGATAACCAGTTCGGCGGGTGACAGGGGATTGATGTCAGCGGCCTTTCCGCCGAGCCTGACAACGGCATCACGCATCGCCGCGAGATCAACGACTGCCGGCACACCGGTAAAGTCCTGCAAAATAACGCGCGCCGGCGTGAAAGCAATCTCCTGGCTGGGTTCGGCCTTTGCGTCCCAGTTGGCCACTGCCTCGATATCGTCCCGCGTAATGTCTATGCCATTCTCGTGACGCAGGAGGTTTTCGAGCAGGATCTTCAACGAATAGGGCAGCCGCTGGTAGTGGGTGCCTTCAAGGGCATCCAACCGGTAAATCTGGTATTCCTTGTCGCCGACTTTTAGCATCGAGCGTGCGTCAAACGAGTCCGTCATGAGGTCTCCGAAATGGCAGGGCAAGCCGTAAATTATACGGCATCGCGTTGCCTGGCGCTAAGTGGCGCGTGTTTCGCGGCGAGCGGCAGAATCGCATCGATGACCCCTCCGCCCAGACACCGTTCACCATCATAAACCACCGCAAACTGGCCGGGCGTCACTGCCCTTTGGGGGTAATCGAAAAACAGCGAAAAGTTCCCCTGGGCATCCAGGGTGATCGTGCAGGGCTGGTCCTTTTGCCGGTATCGTGTCTTGGCGGCCAGATGGGCTCCGCTTTCAGGTTGTGTACCGATCCAATGACTGTCGATCGCTCGCAGACCACTGCTGTACAGCAGGGGATGATCGTGCCCCTGTACAACCATCAGCGTGTTGCGCTCCAGATTCTTGCCGGCGACATACCACGGCGACTCGGCGTGCCCCTTGCGACCGCCGATCCCCAGCCCTTGTCTCTGACCCAGCGTGTAATACATCAGTCCATCGTGCCGGCCCAGTATTTCGCCGTCCGGGTCGCGAATATCGCCCGGGGTTGCCGGTAGGTAGTTTTCCAGAAAACTGCGGAAATGGCGTTCGCCGATAAAACAGATGCCGGTGCTGTCCTTTTTCCCAAAATTATCAAACCCCTGCTTCCGGGCGATGGATCGGACTTCCGCTTTCTGCATTTCTCCGATCGGAAACAACGCATCCTCGAGAGCTTTTGCAGAAACCGCATTCAGGAAGTAGCTCTGGTCCTTGTCCTGATCCAGTCCTTTTAACAAACTGACACCGGCAGCCGAGCACTCGACCCTGACATAGTGCCCGGTGGCTATATAGCGGGCCCCGAGACGCAAGGCGTATTCACGAAAGACGCCGAATTTGATTTCGCGATTACACAGCACATCCGGGTTTGGCGTTCTTCCGGCTTGAATTTCTTCCAGGAAATAGGCGAACACGCGTTCGCGATATTCCTCTGCGAAATCGACCTTGTGCAATGGAATACCGAGTTCAGCGCATACCTGCCGGGCATCCTGATAATCCTGGGCAGACTGGCAATAGCCGTCCTCATCGTCTTCCCAGTTGTTCATGAACAGGCCGTGCACTTCGTAACCGGCCTCCAACAGCACAAATGCGGCAACCGATGAATCAACGCCACCGGACATTCCGACTATTACTCGATCTCGCCTGTTGGCAGGCATAACTGTGTAACCCTGGACAGATTGGAAGAGACCGTATTATAAGCGCAATGCTTTTTTTTGACCGCCTTGGCGATCTGCGCCTCAGGAAACCTGGTCGCGATTTTTACGAGTCAGCGGCAGATGACTGACCAGGTCCAGAGGAAATCGTTGCCCCGCGAGATAGTCATCGATGCAACGCATTACCATGGGGCTGCGCAGTTGGCCGGAACGAGCAAGCAACTGCCCTCTATCCAACCAGACCGCACGAATTATTCCGCGGTCCAGATTTCGACCCGGAAGATGTTCAAGAACATCGCCGGTAAACGCAAAACGGATAAAAGTCTTTTGCTTTTCAGGATGGGTCCACTGATAAATACCGATCAGAGCTTTCGGTTCGAAATTCCAGGCGGTTTCTTCCAGTGTTTCACGAATGGCTGCCTCGACCAGGCTCTCGCCGGGCTCGAGATGACCGGCGGGCTGATTCAAGACCTTGCGGCCATCGGCGAACTCTTCGACCAACAAAAAACGGTCATCCTTCTGGATGACCGCGGCAACTGTTACATGAGTGATCCATGACATTCGGGAAGTATACCGTCAGCGAAACCGGGCGGCTGAAAAATCCGTCAATTCCTTCGCGCAAAATGTGAATTCCTTCACGTTTGCCGCCTGTCGAATTGTCTATCCTGCAAAACAACTGCGATGTTATGTAACATCGGGTCCAGGGAGCATTGGCAGCCAGGGAGGTTAATTCTGCATGACATCCAATTGTAAACGGATTTTCAAATCGCTGATCCCCATACTGGCCCTGGTGTATACGGGCGTGGCCATGGCCTCCGACGACGGTCTGCGAAAAGCACAGCATATGCTGAATCTGGGGCAGCCTGCTCAGGCGCTTGCAATTCTTTCGCCCATGGAACCGCAACTGGCCGGTGACAGCCGGTTCGACTATCTGTTCGGTTTGGCGTTGCTTGAAACCGGTCATACCGGAAAAGCGATTTTCGCCTTGCAACGCACTGTCGATAATGACCCGTCGTTTGCGGCGGCGCGCCTGGATCTCGCCCGCGCTTTTTTTGTGGAAGAGAATATGGTGGAAGCAAGATTTCATTTACTGATACTTCGCGATCAGAATCCGCCACCGGTAGCGCAGCGGGAAATCCGCAATCTACTGGCGCGAATCGACAGCAGAAACAGGCCGGGGGAAAATCGCTATCAAGCTTACACCGAGTTTGCCGCGGGCTTTGACAGCAACGCCAATGGCGCAACGGACACCAGCAGCTTTCTCGGATTCGTGCTGGATCCGGAAAGCAGGGAAACCGACAGCCCCTATGCGTCCTATGCGATTGGCGGCGAGATTCAACGGCCTTTCGAAAAAGGGTTGATCTGGAGCACACGGGCGGATCTGGGGCAAAGAAATTATCCCGATGCTTCCTTTGTAAATACCACCCTGGGCAGTATTCGCTCACGCATCAGAAAGCTTGGCGACACGACACAGTACTCCGGTGGCCTGATGGCTTACCGGCTGGATACCGACAGCAAGCTAAACAGCCAGGGCATCGGTCTGGCAGGGGATTACCAGCGCAAACTGAACAGCAAAACCTATTTTTCTCTGCTGGGAAAACTGACCATGATCCGGTATGCGGACAATCAGGACATTCGGGATGTCGATCAGTTCCTGATCGGGTCAACGATCAGTCGGGTTTTTGGCGCTTCCGGGTTGGGCAATGCGAGTGCAACATTGTTGCTTGGCCGCGACGATGCCCGGTTGCCGAGCTCGAAATACAGCCGCTACATTACCGGCCTGCAGGTGTTTGTTGGCTGGAATTTCAATAGCAAAGTCCGCTTCCAGACGATGGCGGGCATAAGCCGGTCTGAATATGATGAAGTATTTTTCCCGCAACAGATCAATCAGGACCGCCGGGACACGCTGAGCCAAATCACGCTACGCATAACCTGGAAGATCAATCGGCACTGGTTGTTAAATTACAGTTATGCGCACCAGAAAAATAACTCCAATGTCGAAATATTCGGCTTCGATCGAGACGTCGCCGGTCTGTCACTGAGACGAATCTGGCGCTAAAAAACAGACCATTCCCGATCGGGACCGCAAAGTGTGACGTGGGTCTCACTTTGCGCGCGCTCTATTGAACATATTTTTGGGAAGGTCTTACCAAGTGTGAAGCCGTTCACAGCGATTTTTCAGGAAATACCCTAATTTAGGCTTGCCGGAAATATTGGCCAAAACCAAGCGGGAAGGCAGGTACGACCATGAATATACGATTCGCAGTAACCAAGGGGCTTCTCCTGACAGCCATGCTGATAATGCCGATGATTGCTTCGGCAGAGGCGGGGAAGGTTACGTTTGTTTTCGGACAGGCCTGGCTGGATAGTGCGGACGGGACACGCCAGGAAGTGGTCAAAGGCATGAGCTTCGAAAATGGAGATCATTTCAGCACCGCTGCAACCGGGCGAGTGCAGTTGCGGATGGCGGATGGCGGACTAATCGCCCTGAGGCCGTCGACCGAGTTCGTGATCGAAGAATTTTCCTATGCCGGTTCGGATGCCGGCACTGCTGACAGCCAGGATCGAAGTTTTTTTAGCCTGGTGAAAGGTGGATTTCGATCCATAACCGGCGCCGTCGGGAAAAAAGACAAGAGCGCATATCGCGTGCGTACCCCGGTCGCCACCATCGGTATACGCGGAACTGATTATGACGCGGTCTATTGTGAGGCTGCGTGTGAGCCAGGAGACACCGGCCTTTATGTAGGCGTAACGGAAGGCGGCGTCATTTTGACCAATGCGGCGGGGTCGCTTGAGCTTGGTCCTGGCCAGTATGGTTATGTTGCGGATGAGGACAGCGCACCGGAGATGTCTGCCGATGGCGTGGATGTGCTCGCCGCAGGCATTGCTTGGATCGGTGAGAACGAAGAATCCGACGCAGAGGTACAGGTTGTGGTTACCGGCACCGATGGCAGCGGTCAGCCAACCAGCCTGACTGAAGGCAACGATGTCCAGGCGTCCCAGCCAGGACAGGTAGGATTTGCGGCCGGTCCACTGGCGACAGTCGATCAGTTTAGCGGCGTTTCCTCCGGTCCCAGTGCATCGGTCCTAATGACCGGCAATGGTGACCTGGTCAAGTTTGGCGGACCCATCCCGACAGATTCTCAAGGCAATACCAGCGATGTTATCTACAGCGTTGGCAGTGCCGAAATTCTCGACCGCGGCGAGGACGCCGCATCGGGTATTCGGTGGGGCCGCTGGGCCAACGGATCGATTTCGGTTATGGACAGCACCGGTGCCAGTACCGATCACGATCTCGGAAATTCGAGCCTGCACTGGGTAACCGGGTCGGTCGGCCAGCCGACGCCTGTGTTACCGACCACCGGCTCGGCCAATTTTACGCTGGTCGGCAATACCAACCCGACCGATAACGCGGGCAATGTGGGTACCCTGGGCTCCGCGAGCCTGAGCGCCGATTTTGATCGGCAGACGGTCGATGCGGATGTCTCGCTGTCTATGGATGCCAATAATGAAATCTGGAATGCATCGGCGACCGATATTGCGATTGACAACGCGGACGCGACATTCGGTGGATCATTCGATGACGTCACCGTTACCGACACCACGGATGGCTCTGTCAGCCAGGGTGACGGAAGCCTTAGCGGATTCTTCACCGGCGATGAAAATGGCAACATCTCAGGTGCGGGTTTCGGCTATTCACTGGAAGACGGTATGGGAACGTCGGTAACTGGCGCTGTGGCATTCGATGCCGATGAACCACCCGGCGGCGAATAAACAAGTTCGCGATAACGAAACCAACAGGCGGCCATGACCAATAGTCCGGCCGCCTGATTTTTTTGGCTGTGGTTTGTGTGATGTGAGACACGTCATATTTGAGCCAATAAGGACAAACTGCCGAAGCAGTTAGGACCGTGACCGATGATGCAGCTACCGCATTCGACAATATTGCGCGCAGGCCTGGCCGGCCTTCTGCTGGCGATAGCCGGATGCGGTGGCGGTGAAGACAACGCCGGCAGCGTGACGGTCGAGAGCCTTGCGGTGCTAAGCATCGAAGGCGTGGCATCCAAGGGGCCGCTGGCGGATGCGAACATCGATCTTTGGCCTGTCGATGCCGCGGGTGAACCGAGCGGCTCAGGTCCTTTACTAAGCACGGTCACCGACGGCACGGGTCACTGGTTCGCCACCCTCGATTCAAATGCGCAATTGTTGATAGCCACGAGCCGCGGCGGCAGCTACCTCGATGAATCCGATTCGACGCCGGACCCGGCGCTAAAACGGGTCGTTCAACTGGCTGCCAGCGATGAATTGCAAGGCCTGGTATTGTCGGGGAGTTCCACGGCTGCGATCAACATGATCAGCCAGGCCATGCTGACGAGAGCCCGGGTCCGCACGGGTCCGGTCAGTTTCCCGGTCGCGGTCGATGAAGTCCGCAGCGAAGCGATTCAGGTTTTCGGGTTTGACATTTTTACAGTTCTGCCGCAAGACCCGATCGCACCGGATCCGGTTTCACCGGAAGTGCAAAGACAATACGCCCTGTTGCTCGGCGGGCTCGCCAATGTCCTGAATGATATCGCCGTCAGAAACGGGATACCGGTTCCAACGTTCAGCATGGTTGAGGCAGTCAGCCAGGATTTGTCCGATTGTTTAATAAACGGCCGGGACTCGGCTGGCACCGTCTTTTTTTTCCTGAACGGCAGCTTTGTCGCCCTACCGAGCGACCTCGATCTGAACAGTCAGGTCATCAGGTTCCGCAACAACAACTTCGTGGTGTTTTCCGATACCGCGGTGCCGGTGGTTGACCCGACTGCGTGCTCCGCCATGCCACCGTCGGGTGACACCATCGCCCCGGTGTTTTTACAAGTACCGCCACCTTTTATCGTCGCCGCAAGCGATGCGAATGGAACCCTGTCGTCGGACCCGGCTATTGCGGGAACGCTTTCCCTGGTCCAAGCGACCGATGACAGCGGTGATCCGGTGCGGATTATTCACGATGCGCCACCTATTTTCGCGCTCGGTGAAACCCTGGTCACCTTTATCGCTACCGACAGTTCCGGAAATACATCGCTGGCTACCACGCGGGTCACGGTGCAGGACCAGATGGCGCCAACCATACAAGCGCCCGCGGATATTACCCAGGTACGGAGCGGGGCGCTGACCGTGGTCAGCCTGGGACCAGCGGTGGTGGCGGACAACGTGACCACCGTAGGCCTGCTGGTCGTTGGCAACGACGCACCCGCCGCGGGCTTTCCCGTTGGCATACATACGGTGATCTGGACGGTCCGGGACGAGGCCGGCCTGATTAGCACGGCCAGCCAGTTGCTGACGATTACCACGCCGAATGCGCCGCAATTGTTGCAAGCGGTGCCGGATTCAACAGCGATCGAGGGCCAGTTCTTTGCGATGGATCTGGCGGTCTTTTTTGGCGATAGCGATGGAGACGTGCTTTCGTTCGCCCTGCTTGGCTTGCCCGCAGGGAGCGGTCTGTTCTTTGACCCGGCCAGCGGGTTACTCAGCGGGTCGCCATCCGATGCCGATGCCAAGTCCGGGCCGCTCAATCTGACTGTCTGGGCCAGCGACCTTGCCGAGTCAGTCAGCGACAGCTTCGTATTGTCGATAACGGACGTCAATAACCCGCCGACATTTGGCGTTGCAGACTTATTGCTGGCGGAAGATTTCGCCGGTACCGCAGTCCTTGCCGTGGTTCCTGGCCCGGTGACCGCGGACGAGTCCGGACAGAGTGTCAGTTACGGCATCAACCCCGATCCGGCTCTGATTGGCTTTGCAAATCTGGTTTTCGATTCTGCCAGCGGTACGCTGAGCGCGGTCGCCGTGGCAAACATGAATGGCAGCCAGATTTTTACTATTACGGCTGACGATGGCCAGGTAATAAACAACACCTGGCAACAGAATTTTCTTTTTGCGGTATCGGCAATAAACGACGCGCCCGTTTTCAGTATTCCCGGTGATGTTGTATTGCCATTGAATTTCCCCGGTATCGTCAATTTCGATGTCACGCCCGCCGCGGTTAGCCCGGATGAAGCGGGGCAGACGGTTAGCTACACGATCAGTCCGCCGATAGATTTCGCCGCTATCAACATCGATCCGAACACAGGTCAGGTCACGATTACGCGCCTGCCGGATCTGTTTGGCAGCCAGTTGATGATCATCACCGCATTTGATGGCGGTGCTGAGAACCCCAGCCACAGTGAAGGATTTGTGCTGACAGTCGGCCCCTGACCTGGCCCGGATTATTCATCAACAAGACAGGGTAGAGCGATTTTACAATCTTATTTCACGTAGCTCGGGGGTTTCGCTGGCATTTTCCCAGACGCTATCGAAGGTTTCCAGCCATTCCTTAATGCGAATCGGATCGGCGGTAATCAGCTGGCCATCCCAGCGTTCGAATGAAGGCCGATAGATCATCGAGTGCCGGTCACAGATGATAAGCGATGCAGTCAGGCTGGTGTCCCGCGGCGCTGCACGCATTTCAAAGTTGCTGCTCAGCTGTCGGGCCAGGGCAAGAAATCTTGGCCCATTGACGACTGCCTGGCGCGGTTGCCGGATAAGAATCCTGATCAGCAAGCGTCTTCTTTGCAAAATTTTCTGGCGCAGAGATTCGGTCAGGGCGGCGTCATTGAACAATGCCGGATTCAGCCGGCAGCTCACAATATTCAATGCCGTCGTCGAAGCCAGTATCAGCTCCTCAAATGCAGCCGTAGCCTGGTCCCGGGTCTGGATTATCGCCGGCAGATTACTTTCGCCAGGCATTTTTAGCGATCAGGTCCGCCGCCGCGATCTGGACATACCTAGATAAGTCTCTGGCGAAAGATCCAGCAGCGCGGTGCGGGCCTGCTCCGGAATATCCAGGCCATTGACAAAAGCGTGTAGCTGGTCGCGGGTAATTTGCCGGCCCCGAGACAGCTCCTTGAGCTGCTCATAGGAATTCTCGATGCCATAGCGACGCATCACGGTCTGCACGGGTTCCGTCAATAATTCCCAGCTCTGCGTCAGGTCCGCGGCCATTTTTTCCTGACAGGCTTCCAGTTTGCCCAGCCCCTTGTCCAGGGACGCCATGGCAATCAGCGCGTGTCCAATCCCGGCACCCAGGTTACGCAATACCGTGCTGTCGCTCAGGTCACGCTGCCACCTGGAGATTGGCAGTTTGGCGGAAAAATGGCTCAGCAGCGCTGTCGCAACACCCAGGTTACCTTCTGCATTTTCGAAATCGATCGGGTTAACCTTGTGCGGCATCGTCGAGGAGCCAACTTCCCCCTTGACAGACTGCTGGCTGAAATAACCGAGGGAAATATAACCCCAGATGTCGCGCGACAAGTCGACCAGTACGGTGTTATAGCGGCAAAGCGCGTCGCAATATTCGGCAATCCAGTCATGCGGCTCAATTTGTGTTGTGTAGGGGTTCCATGCCAGACCAAGCGACTGGACAAAATCCCGCCCCAGAGTATCCCAGTCTATATCCGGGTACGCCGAAAGATGCGCATTGAAGTTGCCGACTGCCCCATTGATTTTTCCCAGTGCCTCGACACCGCCAAGCTGGTGACGCTGTCGTTCCAGGCGATGGACAACGTTTAGTAATTCCTTGCCCATCGTGGTCGGCGAAGCAGGTTGTCCGTGGGTCCGCGATAGCATTGCCATGCCCAGGAATCGTTCGCCCATTTCATCCAGCTTTTTCTCCAGCTTCTGCATTGCCGGCAGCAGAACCGAATCCCGGGTCTCGACCAGCATCAAAGCGTAAGCCAGGTTATTGATGTCCTCCGAAGTACAGGCGAAATGTACGAACTCACGCGCTGCGGCTGGTTCACCGGCCGCTGCGAGCTTCTGCTTGATGAAGTACTCGACCGCCTTGACGTCGTGGTTGGTCGTCGT
Source organism: Pseudomonadota bacterium (assembly GCA_022572885.1). Taxonomy (NCBI): domain Bacteria; kingdom Pseudomonadati; phylum Pseudomonadota; species Pseudomonadota bacterium. The sequence continues at coordinate 20,922 of JACZVC010000005.1, forward strand.
CTCCAGGTTCTTGATTTCCCCGGCGTCGTCCTCGCCGAAGTTTTCTTCCAGGTCTGCCAGCGCCGCCATGCCCCGATCCGACAAACCTTCGAGTTCGGCTATGCCAGGATGTTCCGCCAGCATCTTCAGCCAGCGTATTTCGATCAGCACACGGAAGCGGATGAGCCCATATTCGCTGAGCAGGGGACGAAGCTCATCGCATTTTTCGGCATAGCGCCCATCGACTGGTGAGAGGGCGGTCAGAGGGCTGTAGTTCATGCCTGTCAAACCCAGAAATGATAGGATTGAGAATGATACATCATTGCCTGCCGCGAAGGAGTCTGGCGGCGCCCAATCCAGATGTTCACGTCGGTCAGGCGACCCGCAAAGAAATAAATGGAGAACAGGATGGCCGCTAAGGAATTCCGCACTGAAAGTGACAGCATGGGTGAACTCGATGTGCCGGCAGAAGCATTATGGGGCGCACAGACCCAACGTGCGGTACAGAATTTTCCGATCAGTGGACTAACCATTCCACGCCCGTTTATCCGGGCGCTTGGCCTGATCAAATGGACCGCCGCCGGCGTCAACGAGGAGCTCGGTGGACTGGATGCCGAGCGAGCGGATGCCATCCGAACAGCCGCGCTGGCGGTTGCCGATGGCAAGCACGACGAGCATTTTCCCATCGATGTGTTTCAGACCGGTTCCGGCACCAGCTCCAACATGAACGCGAATGAAGTGGTAGCGCGTCTGGCCAGCACCGACTCGCTGACGGTACACGCCAACGACCACGTCAATATGAGTCAGAGCAGCAACGATGTAATTCCGACAGCGATCCATGTCAGCGCCGCCCTGGAAGTACACGAATCCTTGCTGCCAGCGCTGGCCCATTTGTCCTCGGCGTTGCAGAAGAAGGCTGCGGAATGCGCTTCGGTGGTCAAGACCGGACGAACCCACCTGATGGATGCGATGCCGGTTCGTCTGGGTCAGGAGATTTCCGGCTGGCAAAGCCAGATCGACCTGGGCACGGAGCGGATCACCGATAGCCTGGGCAGAATGTACCGGCTTGCCCAGGGAGGTACCGCGGTAGGCACCGGCATCAACGCTGATCCGCAGTTTGGCGGCAAGTTTGCCGCCCGGTTGGCGGGCAAAACAGGGATTCCATTCGCCAGCGGCAACAATCACTTTGCCGGTCTCGCCTGCCAGGACACGGCGGTTGAAATGTCTGGTCAGCTGCGGGTACTGGCGGTAGGCCTGATGAAAATATCCAATGATCTGCGGCTGATGAACAGTGGCCCGCTGGCGGGGCTTGGCGAGATTTCCCTGCCGGCGTTGCAGCCGGGCTCCAGCATCATGCCCGGCAAGGTCAACCCGGTCGTGCCCGAAGCCGTTTGCATGGTTGCCGCCCAGGTGATGGGCAACGATGCCACCATCGCTATCGGTGGCCAGGCTGGAAATTTTGAACTCAATGTCATGTTACCGGTAATCGCTTACAACCTGCTGCAGAGTATTGAAATCCTGACCGGCGCCTCGCGAGTGCTCGCCGATTCGGCGATAGCAGGCTTTACCGTCAACGAGGAACGAATCGGCGCAGCGCTGGCGCGAAACCCGATCCTGGTAACCGCGTTGAATCCCATTATTGGCTACGAAAAAGGCGCCGCGATTGCCAAGAAAGCCTATCGGGAAGGCAGATCGGTCCTCGATGTCGCAAACGAGGAAACAGACTTGCCGAGGGAAGAACTCGAGAAACTTCTCGACCCCAAAGCCCTGACGGGCGGTGGCGTCAAAAGTTAGCCTGCCCAGCAATCGGCATATCAATGCCTCGACTTTCAATTACTTGCCCGCCGGCAGCCATGGCACTGGCGAAATATGTGCGCCGCTAATGCGCGAGCGCATTCTGGCAGTCCTGAAAAATACCGCACCGGCATCCGACCCGGTCGAAGCCGCCTTGGCGGGCGACTTGCCGGAGCGCGCGCGCAAACTGATAAGGCCGGAAACCCTGGTTCCCGCCGCCGTCCTGATACCGTTGGTCGGAGCAACGGATACCGAGGTCATACTGACCCGCAGAGCGGGCCATCTGAAACACCACGCAGGGCAGATCAGTTTTCCCGGTGGCAGGTTGGAAAAGCAGGATGCAGGGCCGCTTGCCGCGGCGTTAAGAGAGGCCGAGGAAGAAATAGGTCTGGATCCAGCCTGTGTCGAAATCGCCGGCTATCTCGCACCCTATATCACGATCACCGGTTTTGTCGTGACGCCGGTGGTCGGTTTCCTGCGTAGCGGGTACACGGTAGCGGCGGACCAAGTGGAAGTCGACGAGGTTTTCAAGGTGCCGATGGCTTTTTTGTTGAATCCGGATAACTGGGTCAGGCGAAATCGCGAGTTCATGGGCGTGCCAGTGACTTACCATGAGATTCCCTGGCAGGACCGGAATATCTGGGGCGCCACCGCCGCGATGTTGATCGCTTTCTCTAAATTATTAAGTAAAAACAACATTTTATGAATAACTTGGATAAGTTACTCGAAGTAATGGCTAGACTCAGGGACCCGAAGACCGGCTGCCCGTGGGACCTGGAACAGGATTTTGCCAGCATCGCACCACATACCATCGAAGAAGCCTATGAAGTTGCGGATGCAATCGGCAAGGGCGATATGCGCGAGTTGCAGGAAGAACTCGGCGATTTGTTGTTCCAGGTCGTGTTTCACGCGCACCTGGCGGCGGAACAGGGCGAGTTCGATTTTTACGCTGTTGCGGGGTCCATCTCCAAAAAACTGACGCAAAGGCATCCGCACGTTTTTGGCGATGCCGAATCCCGGGATTCCGCCGAACAGACCAGGCAATGGGAAGAGCACAAAGCCGGTGAGCGCCGGAGCAAAGGACAGCACTCGGTATTGGACGGGATTCCAGTTGCGCTGCCTGCGCTCAGCAAAGCGCAAAAGCTTGGCCAAAGAGCGGCAACGGCAGGGTTCGACTGGCCGGATCGGGATGGCCCGCGGCGGAAAATTGACGAGGAAATGGTGGAACTGGACAGCGAACTCGATAACGGCTCTGCAAGGAGACAGGCCGAGGAGATTGGCGATCTGCTGTTTTCCGTGGTGAACCTGGCCCGCCACCTGGATGTCGATGCTGAAACCGCGTTGCGCGAGGCGAACCGGCGGTTTGCAACGCGCTTTCAGAGCATGGAAACACGCCTGCAAGAGTCAGGGCAGAAATTGTCGGAACTCAGCCTCAGCCAGCTCGAACTTGCCTGGCAAAAAGCCAAGAAAAACCTCCGCGGTGGATAACTCAGCATCCCATCAGGCCTTTATTTTCAAGCTTTTCAACTGATTCAGTTTAGGTTCAGGATAGTGCCTATATGCTGGTATCGAAGCTGCGAAGGACCGCGGCTTTGGAGCAGATGAAAACGGAGCACAATCATGAAAAATCGTAACTTGCTACTGGGCATATGCGCACTGGCCCTGGTGCTACCTGGGCTGGCGGCAGCCGATCACGACGATGACCGGCGTACGGATCGGGGCAAAATTGTTTATGCCCGGGTCATCAAGGTACAGCCGATTATTCGTTACGTGACCGTCAAGGTTCCTGTACAGGAGTGCTGGGACGAACGCCGGTATCGGTCCCGTTACCACTCCGCTTACCCCGATAGCGGTGGCGCGACGATAATAGGCGCCATTATCGGTGGGGTGATCGGCAATCAGTTTGGCAGTGGTCACGGCCGCAGGGCGACGACCGCGCTGGGCGCATTGCTTGGTGGTTCGCTGGCTCGCGATGCGGCGATCAGGCGTGCAGAGCGCGAGGGACGCTACGAGCCACACCAATCGTATGTTGTGCAACGCTGCGCGACCTCCTACGACTACCGTGAGGAAGAACGGGTCGATGGCTATGAAGTGACCTACAGATACAAAGGCGATACCTACATGACCCGGATGCCCCGGGACCCGGGCAAACGTATCCGTCTGCGGGTCAGTATCACGCCGGTCGCTGATTACTGAACTTGCCCCTTCGCCGGTTCGGTCGGACAATGTCGCATATGACACTCAGGATACTCATCATATGTCTGGCATTGGCCGGGCCGGCGGAGGCTTTTGCCACGGCAGCGGCGCGCGATTATCAGACGCCCGGCATACCCATCCATCGGCTGGCCCAAAACCAAAGCTTCACGCTGGACCAGGCGGTGGACAAAGTCAGGGCGAGATATGGCGGAAAGGTTATCAAGGCCAGCACGCGACGACAGAAAGACCGTCCTGTTCACATCATAAAAATTCTTGGCGACGATGGCCGCGTCCGTACCGTGCGGGTTGACGGGATCAACGGACGGATACTCTAGACCATGCGTTTGTTAATCGTAGAGGACGACCCCGTACTTCGAGGTAGCCTGGCCGAACAATTGAGAGAAGCGGGTCATGTTGTCGATACTGCGGGAGACGGCAAGGAAGGACTGTATTTCGCGGAGGAGTTCAAGCCGGACCTCGCAATTATCGATCTGGGCCTGCCAATCATGTCGGGGATGGATTTAATTGGCGCGATTCGCGAAAAAAAGCTCAGCTTCCCGATACTGATATTGACGGCAAGAGATCGCTGGCAGGAAAAAGTTGACGGATTGTCAGCGGGGGCCGACGATTATCTGACCAAACCTTTTCAGCTCGAAGAACTGATCGCCAGGGTAAACGCCCTGATCCGGCGTGCCGCGGGTTTTGCCAGCCCGGTGATTTCATGTGGCCGGGTCAGCATGGACACATCCGCGCAAAGCGTAACGGTTGCTGGCGGGGAAGTTGTGCTGACGGCGTTCGAATATCGTTTGCTCGAATGCCTGATGCTGAGGGCGGGCCGGGTGATATCGAAGGCCGAGCTCACCGATCGTCTGTACGACCAGGACTTCGAAAGGGACAGCAACGTCATCGAGGTTCTGGTCGGCCGCTTGCGGCGCAAGCTCGATCCGGAAAACAGCACCAATCCCATCGAAACTTTACGCGGGCGAGGATACCGCTTCAACCTCGAGACTACCGACTGATGCAGTCGATGAGCCGGCGACTGCTGCTCTCCAGCACCTTGTTGCTGGTCGTGTTTCTCGGTGCCGCCGGCGTTATCCTGGATACCGCATTTCGCGAAGCGGGCAAGCAGGCGCTTGAAGATCTGCTGAAGGTGCAGATTCTGACCATGCTGAGCGCGGTGGTTGAAGTCGCGGGGCCGACGCTGGTGATGCCGGACGACCTTGCCGAGGCCCGGTTTCTCAGCCCCGGTTCCGGGCTCTATGGAGAAATTGTCGAACCCGGTGGCGAGCGCGTATGGCGTTCTCCGTCTTTGCTCGGGAGCCTCGATTTCGGTGGCTGGCTGGATCCGGGCGAGTCGTACACGCGGCGGCTGGCTGGTCCGAACGGCCAGCAACTGATGGCCTTGTCGATGGGCATCGAATGGGAATTCGATAACCGCGAATCAAGGCAATACCGGCTGACGGTCGCCCACGACATGGAGAGCTATTTCTCACAGGTCCAGGCCTTTCGCAAAAAGCTGCTGACCTGGTTTAGCGGTCTGACTGTTTTGCTATTGATCGCCCAGGCGCTGGTCCTCAGGCGGGGTTTACAACCACTGCACCAGGTTGAACGGGAAATTGCGGCCATCGAGTCCGGCGAACGCAGCGAACTCAGCAGCGACTACCCGCGGGAGCTAACCGGTGTAACCGGCAACCTGAATGCGCTGATCGAAAGCGAGCGCAGGCGCCTGAAAAGATATCGCGACACGCTCGACAACCTGGCACACAGCCTGAAAACGCCGCTTGCCGCCAGCACCAGCCTGCTCGAAGAGTCCGAGTCAGTGGATCGCGAAAAACTGGCAAGACAACTGGCCCGAATGCGCGATATTGTCGATTTCCAGTTGAAAAGAGCCAGCGTTTCGGGGGTCAGCGGTCTGGGTCAGGAGCCGGTCGACGTGCGCGCGGCGCTGCACCAGTTGCGTGAAGCGCTGGACAAGGTTTACCTGCACAAAGGCCTGCAGATCGAACTGGAAATCGCAGCGGGTGTGAAATTCTTTGGCGCCAGGGACGACCTCCTGGAAATGATGGGCAATTTGATGGATAACGCCTGCAAGTGGGCCCATTCGAAAGTCAGGGTGAGGGCTGATGTTCGCAGCGGGGGGAAAAGACCTGGGCTGGAACTGGGCGTGGAGGACGATGGCCCCGGCATCCCGGTTGACAAAAGGGAAGACGTCCTGGGCAAAGGGGTCAGGGGCGATGAGCGGATGCCCGGACAAGGAATCGGCCTGGCGGTCGTGCGCGAGATCACTGAACTGTACAGCGGCAGATTGACGGTCACGGACAGCGATCTGGGCGGCGCCCGCATCTCCCTGCGGTTTGGCGATTTCAGGTAGGACCAACCGCCATGACCGACGGGTCTGGTCTCAGTCGCCCTTGATTCTTTTCATTAGTGGCTCGATGAGATCCATCGGCAACGGGAACACGATGGTCGAACTCTTGTCGCCGGCGATATCGGTCAGCGTCTGCATGTACCGCAACTGCATCGCGTTGGGTTCTTGCGACAAGGTAGCGGCTGCCTCGACCAGCGCAACGGCAGCCTGTTTTTCGCCTTCGGCATGGATCACCTTTGCCCGCCGGGTTCGTTCGGCTTCCGCCTGCTTGGCGATGGCCCGAATCATGCTTTCATCGATATCCACGTGCTTGATTTCGACATTGGCGACCTTGATCCCCCATGAATCGGTGTTTTCGTCGAGTATCGCCTGAATATCGTGGTTGAGCTTGTCTCTCTCCGACAGCATCTCATCCAGTTCGTGCTGGCCAAGAACCGAGCGCAGCGTGGTCTGGGCAAGCTGGCTCGTTGCTTCAAAATAATTGGCAACCTGGATGATCGCTTTTTCAGGATCCACGACGCGGAAATAGATCACCGCATTAACCTTGACCGACACATTGTCTTTTGAAATGACGTCCTGGGTCGGCACATCCATGACGATCAGCCGCAGATCGACCCGCACCATTTTCTGGATACCCGGGATAATGATGATCAGTCCCGGCCCTTTGACCTTGTAAAAGCGCCCAAGCAGGAACACGACGCCACGCTCGTATTCCCTGAGAATCTTGAACGTCATAAAAAGAAGAAAAACGACGGCCAAGCCTATATAGAACATGATGTCAAACCCAAACATGGTTAAGTCTCCTGTGTGCTGTTTACCGGTTCGACAGTCAGGTGCAAGCCACTGATAGCAGTGACCCTGACTGGCTGTCCATCCATTATCAATTGACTGGAACTGGCCTGCCACAATTCGCTGTGGACAAAGACTGTGCCTTTCTTGTCGATATCGCCCCGTGCGATTCCGGTCATACCGATCATTTGCTCACGGCCGCTGACTATCGGCTGCGTTCTCGCGCGATTGGCGAAATAAACAATGCCGACGATCATGGCGCTGCTCAGTATAGCGACCGAAAAAATCAGATTGCGGGAAATCTCGTAACCGGGGATATCGGTATCCATGAGGATGATCGATCCGGTTACCAGTGCGATCACCCCGCCTATACCGAGCACGCCAAAGCTCGGCGCAAACACTTCCGCGATAATCAGAATAACGCCGAGTACGATCAGGGCGAGCCCCGCATAATTGACCGGCAGAATCTGGAATGCATAAAGCGCCAGCAGAATCGAAATTGCGCCGACGACACCGGGTACAATTGCGCCCGGGTTGTAACCTTCGAAAATCAGCCCATAGATTCCGAGCATCAACAACATATAGGCAACCGTTGGGTTGGTAATCACCGATAACAAACGGTTTCGCCAATCGGGTTCGATCACTTTGATATCGAGCCCGGCCGTCGTCAGCGTTTGCTCGCTACCGTTAACCTCGACGCTCATGCCATCGATATCCTGCAGCAGTTGCGCCTGCGTTTTCGCAACTAGGTCGATAATCCCGAGTTCGAGCGCTTCCGATGCCGTGACATTGACGGCCTCGCGAACCGCTTTTTCCGCCCAGTCGACGTTTCTGCCCCGCAATTCCGCCAGGCCGCGAATATAAGCGACGGCATCATTGATGGTCTTGCGCTCCATGGCAGTGGTGCCCGTATCCTTTGTTTTCGATTTTTTCTCGACTTCTTCGTCACCTGCCTCTTCATCCTCTGCGTCCTCTTCGTCCTCAGAGTCGGGCTTTCTCGGGCCATCGCCACCGATCTGCACCGGTGTCGCCGAACCAATATTGGTAGCCGGTGCCATCGCTGCTATATGGCTGGCGTACATGATATAGGTACCGGCGCTCGCGGCCCGGGATCCGGGGGGCGCGACATAACCGACCACCGGTACCGATGATTGCAAAATGGCATGAATGATATCCCGCATCGACGAATCCAGACCGCCTGGCGTATCCATCCGGATGATTACCACTGCGGCATCTTCGCTGGCGGCATCGGCGATGCCTTTGCTCAGATAGTCGCTGGTCGCCGGCCCGATGGCGCCATCTATCGTCAGCAGGTAGGCGACTTTATCTTCCTGGGCAATGGCGGGCATGGCCAGCAGACACGCGAGCAGCAGGAAATGGCGGACATATGCAAGCATCGGTGACCCCCTCGTCATCACGATGATAACAGGAAGACACTGTAGCGAAGGAAGATTTTAGCCCGGGCCAGTGGTATCCCGGGCTATACTCTGCGCCGATACCTGCGACCTCCAGGCGTTTTCATGCACTTAAAGATTATTGCTACCGGCGGCACCATCGACAAAATTTATTTCGACGCCAACAGTGAATTCGAAGTTGGCGAGCCGTTGATCGGCAAGGTGTTGCAAGACGGCGGTGCCGCCTTTGATTATGAGATCATTCCATTGATGCGCAGGGACAGCCTGGACCTCACCGACGAAGACAGGAAGCTGATCCGTGACGCGGTCATGGCCGATGGTTTGCGTCACGTGCTGATCACGCATGGGACCGATACCATGACGGAGACGGCTGCGGCGTTGGGAGATGTCGGTGAGCGGACGGTCATTTTAACCGGGGCGCTCAGCCCAGCCCGTTTCCAGATTACAGACGCTGTATTCAATGTCGGGCTGGCCGTCGGCGCGGTGCAGAGCAAACCGGCGGGCGTTTATATTGCAATGAATGGCAGAATTTTCGATGCCGATAAAGTACACAAGAACCGGGAACGGAATTGTTTCGAAGAAATCTGAAATCAACAACACAGGGGATATGCATGAAAAAAACAAGTTACTGGCTGAGCGCAGCGTTGCTGGTGTCCCCGGCGACTGCGTGGTCTCAGGAGGAAGTGGAAATCAAGGTCCAGCAGCTGACCGAGCATATTTATATGCTGGAAGGGCGGGGCGGCAATATCGGCCTTTCCATAGGCGACGATGGCGTGTTTATGATCGACGATCAATATGCACCGCTTACGCCGGCAATACTCGAAGCGATCGGCAATTTGACGGACCAGCCAGTCAAATTTGTACTTAACACGCATTGGCACGGGGATCACACAGGCGGCAACGAAAATCTCGGCAATGCGGGCGCAATCATCGTCGCTCACGACAAGGTACGGGAGAGAATGAGTACTGAACAATTCCGGAAACTGATCGGTGGCCGGATACCACCCGCAGCCGAAGCAGCATTGCCGACTGTCACCTTCAACGACCGGATCAGTTTTTTTATGAACGATGATGAAATCCAGGTATTTCATGTCGCTCCGGCCCATACAGACACAGATTCGATGGTTTATTTTTCCTCCGCCGATGTGCTGCATATGGGCGATGTCTTTTTTAACAAGCGGTTCCCGTTTATCGACGTCGATCTTGGCGGTTCCGTCGATGGCACCATCCACGCGGTCAACCTGGCCCTGGAGATGACGACCGAGAAAACCAGGATTATTCCCGGACACGGGCCGCTGGCGAGTCGCCAGGATCTGCAAGATTACCGCGACATCCTACTCACCGTCAGGAACTCTGTGGCGGTACTGATCGCGCAGGAAAGCACGCTGGAACAAGTGCTGGCTGCGCAGCTCACGGAAAGCCTGAACGCAACCTGGAACTGGAATTTTATCAATGGGGACAGGCTGGTAGAACTGATTTACGCCGATCTTTCACCGGGTACGGGCGCTGCCGATAGCGAGAGCGAATAAGCGAAAAAAACGGGTCTGATGGCCCGCTTTCTTCGCCGGGATTCGGCGTGCTTAGCCGAGATCGAACTTGATCCCCTGGGCCAGTGGTAATTCCTTGCTCCAGTTGATGGTGTTGGTCTGCCGGCGCATATAGGCTTTCCACGCATCCGATCCCGATTCGCGGCCGCCGCCGGTTTCCTTTTCGCCGCCGAAAGCGCCGCCAATCTCGGCGCCGGACGTGCCGATATTGACATTGGCAATCCCGCAATCGCTACCGATGACCGACAGGAAGGTTTCGGCGTTCTGCAGATTATCGGTAAAAATAGCCGATGACAGACCCTGGTCGACGTCGTTGTGCATCGCCAGCGCCTGCGCAAATTTGGTGTACCTGATGATGTAAAGCAAAGGTGCAAAGGTTTCTTCCCGAACAATATCCCAGTCATTTTGAGCGCGGGCGATTGCCGGTTCGACAAAGTTGCCAGGGCCGTCCAGCACCTTGCCGCCACACAGGATTTCGCCACCCGCGTCTTCCACCCGTTTAAGCGCAACCAAAAATCTGTCCACGGATTGCTCGTCAATCAACGGTCCCATCAGGGTGTCGGGTGCCAGCGGATCGCCAATCCTGACCTGTCGATAGGCATGCACGAGATGCCTTTCCAGTTCCTCCGCACGGCTTGCGTGGACGATGACCCGGCGGGTACTGGTGCAGCGCTGGCCCGCGGTGCCAACCGCGCCAAAGGCAATGGCAGGCACCGCCAGTTCCAGGTTTGCGTGTTGGTCTACGATGACGGCGTTATTGCCCCCCAGTTCCAGCAGAGAACGTCCCATGCGCTGTGCGACCCGATGGCCAACCTGGCGACCGATCTTGCAGGAACCGGTAAAGGACATGAGCGCAACCCGAGGGTCGTCGACGAAGCCATTTGCCAGTGAGTTATCGCCGTCTATAAAAGTCTGAAAAATGGCGGGGTACCCATGTTTACTCAGTACCCGATTGCAGATGTGCTGGACGGCAATCCCGCACAATGGCGTTTTTGGTGACGGTTTCCAGACACAGACATCACCGCAGATAGCGGCCAGAAAGGCATTCCAGGACCACACCGCGACCGGAAAATTGAATGCACTGATGATGCCGATGACACCGAACGGGTGCCATTGCTCGTACATCCTGTGCTGCGGCCGTTCCGAATGCATCGTGTAGCCATACAGCATTCTCGACTGGCCGACGGCAAATTCCGCAATATCGATCATCTCCTGGACTTCACCGTCTCCCTCTGCCTTGATTTTTCCCATTTCCATCGAAACGAGGCTGCCCAGCGGGTCTTTGTATTTTCGCAATTCTTCGCCGATCAGGCGTACCGCTTCCCCGCGTTTCGGCGCGGGAACCGATCGCCATTCGAGAAATGCCTGCTGCGCCTGGCTCATGACTTTCTCATAGTCCTCGGCCGACGCCGACCCGACCCTGGCGATGACTTCCCCGGTTGCCGGGTTGATGGAATCCAGTACCTTCCGGTCTGCTCCGGGTAGCCAGCCGTCCTTTCCGGCCCAGGCGGCAGGATTCAATTCCTCCAGACCCAAAGCCTGCAATATTTCATTCATTTGGCGTCTCCACTGAGTCGGTTTCCATGACCGGTTTCACCGGTCGCGATCGCCCGCATGGACACGGCGTTGCTGCCGCCATGCGCAAAATATTTGCCGAATCGGTTATCCAGAATATCTTTGAGACGAAAATCTTCCTGGCGGACCAAACCGCTGTACTGGATGCCATTGGATACCACCAGGTCAAGCACGCTGCAGATACCGGCAGCCGTGGTGACCTGGATAGCCGACCACAGGCGCCCGGCGATCATTTCCGGAAACACCTTGTTGACGTAGTTTTCTTCGCGCAGTTGGCCATCCTGCATCCCGGTAACCGCCGCATAGATAATGACCACGTCCTGCAGCGTGTGGGGAACAGCGTTTTCCAGAATTTTCTTCAAAGTGTCACGGTCTTCGTTGAGCTTGAGATCGTTCATCAGCAACCGCATCTGCGCGCAGTGCCCAGGATAGCGTATGGTCTTGTAATCCATTGTCACCGCCTGGCCGGCATAACTTTCCGCCAGCGAGCCCAATCCACCCGAAGTATTGAACGCTTCGTAGAGCGTGCCATCGAGTTCAATTTCTTCCAGACCCTCCAGCGGCAGCACATCCACCAGTTCGCCGTTGACGACGGCGTGACACAAATTGCCATATTCGTTGATGACCCCATCGGTGGACCAGGTCAGCGAATATTTCAGTGCATTGTTCGGATGCTGGGGCAACGCGCCCACCCTGAGTTTTACCGATCGCAGTTCGTCAAAATGGCTGATCAATTCCTTGGCCGCGATACTGATAAATCCGGGCGCCAGACCGCATTGCGGTACGAACGCGCGATCCGCCCCCTGCGCGATTTCCCGGATTGCCCTGCTCACGGAAACATCTTCGGTCAAGTCGAAATAATGTATCCCTTTGTCACGGGCGACCCGGGCAACCGCTTCGTTGCAGAAATAGGGCAAACCGGAAACTACGGCGGCCACCGGATGGTCATCGATGTACGCGGCCAGTTTGATCGCGTCGGTGGCGTCCAGCTCATGCGCCGTCACGTTATCCAGTCCGTGCGACTCGGTAACCGACCGGGCCGCGGCGCCGTCTATATCGGCGAGTTGAACCTGGTAGTCACCGGAATCGGCCAGCAAGCCGCTGATCAAAGCGCCTATTTTCCCAGCCCCGAGTACGAGTATGCGATGCATCTGCCTGCTCCAGTTGTGACGACCTGTTTGCCGGGCCGCGGAATTTGCGAAAACCCGGCTGCGGCGGGCTAACAGGAGGCGCATTGTGCCAATAGAACCCGTGATTTTCCATAGTCTTTTGGCTTTTGCCCGACCGGCAAAGCGACTAACATGCCCTGATGAGCAGGAACCCCAGGCAATCAGACTGGCATCCGGCGAGCTGGCAGAATCGGCCAGCGAGCCAGATGCTGCCCTATCCCGACCAAAACAAGGTGGCGGACGTATTGTCGCGCCTGGGCCGTCTGCCGCCACTGGTTACTTCGTGGGAGGTCGAGCGCCTCAAATCGGAGCTGGCCGAAGCGCAGCGCGGCGAGCGATTTCTCCTGCAGGGCGGTGACTGCGCGGAGCGATTCGATGAATGCAATTCGGAGCTGATCGCAAAGAAACTGAAAATCCTGATGCAAATGAGCCTGGTCCTGTTGTATGGGCTGAAAAAGCCGCTGGTTCGGGTCGGGAGAATTGCAGGCCAGTACGCCAAGCCGCGTTCGACCGACACCGAGACGCGCGATGGGATTACCTTGCCCACCTTTCGTGGCGATCTGATCAACAAGCCTGGGTTCACGCCGGAAGAGCGGACGCCGGACCCGGAATTGATGCTGGTAGGTTACCAAAGAGCTTCGCTGACGCTGAATTTTATTCGCGCGCTGGTCGACAGCGGATTTGCCGATTTGCATCATCCGGAATACTGGGATATGGATTTTGCCAGCCACTCGTCGCTGGAACAGGAATACCGGCGTATCGTCAGTTCGATCAGCGATTCGATGGACTTTTTCGAGTCCATTTCAGGCCGTTCCATTCATCAAACCACCCGCGTTGCCATGTTTACCAGCCACGAAGGCCTGCATCTGCCGTACGAGCAGGCGCAGACCCGGTACATACCGCGCCGGGAGCGCTGGTATAACCTGGCAACCCATTTCCCATGGATTGGCGTGCGCACCGGCGATCTGGACGGCGCCCATGTCGAATACTTCAGGGGGATCTCCAACCCGCTGGGGATCAAGGTGGGACCCGGGATGACCGGCGAGTCGCTGCAGAAGCTGCTGGCGGTACTCAATCCGCTGAATGAGCCCGGTCGTATTACGCTGATTCACCGATTCGGAGTCAGCCAGATCAAGAAAAGGCTGCCGCCTTTGATTCGCGCGGTGCAGGCTACCGGTTCGCCGGTGCTGTGGTGCTGCGATCCCATGCACGGCAATACCGAAGTTACCGCGGACGGGGTCAAGACCCGGCGTTTCGACAAAATCCTGGATGAACTGGAAATGTCGTTCGAGATACACGGTCGCACAGACAGCCATCTCGGTGGCGTTCATTTCGAGATGACCGGCGAGGACGTGACCGAATGTACCGGTGGCGCTCGCGGTCTGACCGACGCAGATCTGGCCAGATCCTACAAGTCCCAGGTGGATCCGCGGCTAAATTATGAGCAGGCCCTGGAACTGGCCATGCGAATTACCGGCAAAAACTTCAGGTCAGACGCCAGCCAAGATTCCTGAAATCGCTCGCCATCCGGTCGCGTGATATTTCGCGCCATTGCCCGGGCATCAGCGTCCCCAGCGACCATGGCCCGATATCCGTCCGGATAAGGCGCAGGGTCGGCAGGCCCGCGGCGGCTGTCATTCGCCTTACCTGGCGGTTCAGACCACGCTCAATCACCAATTCCACCCAGTGATCCGGTACCGATTTTCGAACGCGGATCGGTGGGGTTCGCGGCCATAGTCCGGCTGGTTCGGGTACAGTTCGCGCCGCGGCGGCGCGCACCAGCCTGCCCTTGAGGCGGACACCGGCGCAAAGGGCGGCCAGGGCATCCGGCGAAGGCCTGCCCTCGACCTGAACCAGGTAGGTTTTCGCCAGCTGGTATATTGGATCGGATATTCTCGCCTGCAAACCACCGTGGTCAGTCAGCGCCAGCAGACCCTCGGAGTCAAAATCCAGCCTCCCGGCTGGATAAACGCCTTTTTGATCCACCCAGCGGGCAAGCGTGGCGCGCCCGTCTGCGTCGCTAAACTGGGAAAGACATCGAAACGGTTTATTGAGCAGCAACAAGCGCATAACCCGACCATGCCAGATCAGGCGGCCGGTTGAAATATGCGGATTAATTGTCCGCAATCGACAGATTATTGGCTGTAGTCCGTCACGCCGCCTGCCTAGCATGTATCCCATGCCTGCAAATCTCAATATCCTGCTGCTCGACCCGGAACCACTGACTCGCCTGGCGCTCGCAGAAATGATTCCGCGCCTGGGCAAGATGCAGGTGATCTGCCAGACCCATAGCCTGGCGAACTGCATCCAGCAAACGGAGAGACTGTGGCCGGACATTGTACTGGTCCGGGAAAAGCATCCACTGGTAGATGCCCAGCAGCTCGCCAGCGCTTTTTCCGCACGGGGTTTCCGGAACCTGGTTTGCATCTCCGAAGAAAGCCGGCCGGTATATCTCAAACACCTGATCAACCTTGGGGTAGCGGGTCTGCTGACCGCTGAGTGTAGCCCCGCGGAGCTGAAATCCTCGCTGGAGTCGGTTGCCAGGGGCCACAGCTATGCCTCGCCCGCGGTCGCCAGGTCGTTGATGCGGGAGCCCGGCCAACCACAAGGTTCGCCGATCGAGAGCCTGTCCCGGCGCGAGTTCCAGGTGTTGCGCCTGATCTGTGCCGGCCTCAATGCCGGGGAAATTGCAAAAAAACTCGGGCTGAGCCCAAAAACCATCAGCACCTACCGCTACCGGATCCGGTTGAAACTCAATCTGAAGAATTCCGCGGAACTGATTGCCGCGGGCCTTCGCATGAGTGAAAAAGGCCTGCTTTCTGCAAACAGCGCTATCCCGGTAAGCAGCTAACCCTGCCATCCATTGGCAAGACATTGCCGATTCCCACGCACTCGCTTCATACTAGCCCCCATGAGCGAGCAAGAGTTTTCCATCGACTGCAGGCGGTGCCCGAGGCTGGCTGGTTTCCTGGACGAGGTAGCAGAGCGTTATCCCGATTACCATGCCCGGCCGGTCGCACCTTTTGGCGACGATGGTGCGCGACTGCTGATTGTCGGCCTGGCTCCGGGGATGCATGGTGCAAACGCAACGGGCCGGCCGTTTACCGGCGATTACGCGGGCATATTGTTGTATCAAACCTTGTTCGACCTGGGGCTTGCCAGCCAGCCGGATGCAACTGCGGTCGATGATGGCCTCGAACTCTATGGCTGCCGGATAACCAATGCCGTCAAGTGCCTGCCACCGGGGAACAAACCGACCGGCAGCGAAATCGATACCTGCAACGATTACCTCGCAGCCGAACTCGAGCGCCTTCCTGATGCGTCGGTCGTGTTTGCGCTGGGAACCATCGCCCACCGCGCTATTCTCAAGACCCAAAAATGCAAATTATCGGCATTTCCTTTTGCGCATGGCGCGGAACACCGACTGGAGAAATTTCACCTGGTGGACTCGTACCATTGCAGCCGTTACAACACCCAGACCCGCCGGCTGAACCAGGCCATGTTCCTGTCGGTACTCGGGCGGGCAAAGACGCTCGCCGGGCTAGGTGAGTCGACCCGCGTATTGTGATGGCAAGAAAATCAGCCAAACCCGTGTTTGATGCGCAGCCTTTCCTGGCCCGCCTGACCCGTAAACCCGGTGTTTACCGAATGCTGGGGGCCGATGACGAAGTGCTGTATGTCGGTAAAGCCAGAAACCTGAAACGTCGGCTAAGCAGTTATTTCCAGGGCAGGGCGCAAACGGCCAAGACATCCAGGATGCTTGGCGAAGTTCGCAATGTCGATGTAACGGTCACAGCGACCGAAACAGAGGCATTGCTGCTCGAATACAATCTGATCAAAAAATTTCAGCCGCGGTTCAATGTGTTGCTGAGGGACGACAAGAGTTTTCCCTATATTTATGTCAGTACCGATCATGCGTTTCCAAGACTGAGTTTTTATCGCGGCGCCCGCAAGGGGGCAGGGAAATACTTCGGACCTTACCCGAGCGCCCATGCCGTCAGGGAGACATTGAGCTACCTGCAGAAATTGTTTTTGATCCGGTCATGCGATAACAGTTATTTTTCGAATCGCAGCCGACCCTGTTTGCAATACCAGATCAAGAGGTGTTCGGCGCCCTGTGTCGGATTGATCGGGCAAGAAGAGTACCGCAGCGATATTGCCGATGCGCTGCTGTTTCTCGAAGGCAAGAGCAACCTGGTCATCGATGGGCTGGTCGAGCGCATGGATGTTTCCGCGGAAGCCCGGGACTATGAAAAAGCAGCGCATTACAGGGATCAGATAGCCAGCCTGAAAAAAGTCCAGGAACGGCAGTTTGTCTACGGGTGGACCGGGAATTTTGATGCGGTCAGCCTGGTCAGCGCAAAAAACACTTTTTGTATCAGTGTCATGTTCATTCGCTCCGGGCGCAGCCTGGGCAGCAAGTCGTATTTCCCGAAAACCGCGCCGGGCTCGATCGTCAAGGAAGTGATGTCGGCGTTCCTCGCCCAATATTACCTGGCGCGAGAGGCGCCGGATGAGGTGTTAATTTCCAGCCGGATCGATGACGCGGCTTTGCTCGAGGAAACGCTGGGCAAACGAGCCGGCAGAAAAGTTTCTATTCGCCATCGGGTCCGTGGTCAACGCGCGCGCTGGCTGGAGATGACCAGAATCAATGCCGAGCACGCGCTCGGCCAGAGACTGGCTGGAAACGCTACCATGATGGCGCAACTGGAAGACATCAAGCAACAACTGGACCTTGCCGAAGTTCCGCGAAGGCTTGAATGTTTCGATATCAGCCATATCCAGGGCGAGGCAACGGTCGCTTCATGCGTGGTGTTCAACCACGAAGGCGCGGCGAAATCCGACTACCGCCGTTTCAATATCAAAGGGCTAACTCCCGGCGACGACTATGCGGCGATGCACCAGGCGCTGACCCGCCGCTATCTGCGGGTCAAAAAAGGTGAAGTCCCGGTACCGGATATGGTCATTATCGATGGTGGTAAAGGGCAGCTTGCCGAAGCACAGAAAGTGATGCAAGAGTTACAATTGACCGATATTCCATTGTTGGCCGTCGCCAAGGGGGCGAGGCGTCGTGCCGGAAAAGAAAAGCTGTTCTTGTCGGGTCACCGGCAGCCATTTATACTCCCAGCCAGCTCCCCGGCACTGCATCTGATTCAGCAGATTCGTGACGAAGCCCACCGTTTTGCCATCAGCGGACACCGCCAGCAGCGCGCCAGGTCGAGAAAGGTGTCGGTGCTGGAGGCGATACGCGGCCTGGGGCCGAAAAGGCGACGCGAACTGTTGCGCCAGTTCGGTGGGCTACAGGGTGTAAAAGAGGCTCGGATCGGAGATTTGGCCAGGGTAAAAGGGATCAGCCGAAACCTGGCTGAAAAAATACACTCGGTATTCCATCCGGATCAGTAGGCACAAAGGCATACAGACGACATGGTTTGGCACTTACCCAACATTATGACCTTCTCCAGGCTCGCAATGCTGCCTGTGTTTGTGGTCGCATTTTATTTGCCGTTTGGCTGGGCCAGACCGGTGGCTTGTTTTATTTTTGCGGCGGCGGCGCTGACTGACTGGGCCGACGGTTTTTTTGCCCGTAGAATGGGCCTGGACTCCCGCTTTGGTGCGTTTATCGACCCCGTCGCCGATAAGCTGATTGTGGCAACCGCGCTGGTATTGATCGTGCAAACAGACGCGCGCTGGTTCGTCGCCCTGGCCGCCGCCGTGATCATCGGTCGCGAGCTGACGATTTCCGCGCTGCGTGAATGGCTGTCGGAAACCGGGATGCGGGCCAAGGTAAAGGTGTCACGGCTGGGCAAAACCAAAACGGCTTTTCAGATGACCGGCTTGAGTTTCATGATCTACCAGCAAGACCTCTGGAGCCTTCCCGTCTACGATATTGGGCTGTTATTGATAGTCATCGCGGCTGGCCTGACGCTCTGGTCGATGTTCGACTACTGGCGTGCGGCCTGGCCGTTGCTGACCAGCGAGTGAGCCCTGCTTGACAGTCCACGGGCAGCGGCTAAAATAGCACGCCGCTTCGAACCCGGAAGCGACTGCGGGTGTAGCTCAGGGGTAGAGCGAGACGTTGCCAACGTCTAGGTCGACGGTTCAATTCCGTTCACCCGCTCCAGATCGGCAAGCAAACCCGGCCATTGGCCGGGCTTGTTTTTTATTTGCCAGCGATCGAAATTGTCTTTTCAGCCATCTCGTCAAGGCGCTCTATTTCATCTGACCGATCCAGGTATTCCCAGCGCTGGAGCGCAATCGGTACGTTACCGTTTTGCATCAGGAAATCATGGAAATGCCGGAGGCTGAAATCGTCTTTGAGATCCAGCCTGGCATCGCTGAGAAATCGGTTAATTTGCAACGCGCCGATCTGGTAGCTGATCGCCTGTCCCGGGTTGAAAGCAAAAAATACAGCTTCCTGAGTCGCCGTTTCAAGATCCATCGGCACAGTCCGGGCCAGGTAGGCGCCGGCTTGCTCGATCGTAAAATCACCCGTTGCCAGGCGAATATCGACCTCGACCCGCAACGCCCGCAAGCGCATAAAGCTGTAGATGATTTCCCGGGTTTTCGGGCTGTCGTCGAACAACCCCGCCTGCAACAACATCTCTTCGACATAAAAACCGATGCCTTCGTTGGCGCCGGAATCTATATATCGCCGGCGCACCGGGTCAGGATTTTTCCACGACTGTGCAAGTTGAAAATAATGACCCGGTACGCCTTCATGGACAATCAGCGGGCGCGGGTCCTGCGCCGAGGCCAAATGGAAATAGGGGAGGTCCGGCGAGGGATCGGGAATATAGCTGATGGCGTGTTCATCGAGCCGTGTTTCCGAGGTCAGATCGTCAGTGACGCCCATAAACGCCAGCGGCGCAAGATAATCGGGCAGCGGGCGATTCAGGTAGTGTTTCAACCAGGCGGGTACCGTCATCAGCTGGTGTTTTTCGAGAAACTGGCGAATTCGTCCTTCCATGCGCCGTGAGGTGTCGATTTGCGCTTGTATGTCGTCAAAAATCGTCAGCGATCCCAGGCTCGCGTTGCGATTCTTTTCCAGTACTTCAAAGGTCACCGCACGCTCCCATGCGAGCCTGCCCTGGGCAAGCAATTCCCCAGGCGTATGCGGAATCAAGGCCACATTGGCCAGGAAGAATGAGTAAGCGTCTATCCCCGGGCTGAATTCGTCGGTCATGATCGGATCGGCCGACCGAAGCCAGCGCGCATAAGCTTGCAAAGCTGAAACAGCCTCCCTTGTTGCCCGTTGCATGCGCTCCCGCAATTTTTCGGGGAAATACAGTTGCAGGGCCACCCGCATTTTCTTGAGGCGTTCGTCAATGTCTGCCAGCATCACAATCGCGGCGCGCGAAAAGGGCCGCACCGATTGATCGAGATTGGTATATGCCGCCTTGGTCAATTCGGGAAATGCCTCGAGACGCAGCACGATATTCTCTGCACGTTCGGGCGTGATCGGGGAGGAAATAATCAACAGCTCGAAAACGCTGCCCAAGGTCTGGTCGATATAAAACAACGGGTTTCGATGCGGCGATCTGAGTATATCGAGTTCCCAGCGCACCCTTAGAATGGCGGCCCGCAACAGCCTGGCGTCCACCTGGTCCGCCTTGCTCCAGTCTGCATGATCGAGCTCGTCCAGCCGCGCAAGGAAATCCCGGTAGGCGGCACGGTAGCGGGTCAGTGCTGCGGGTGACCAGTCGGGAACCCAGCCATCCGGTCTTTCGACCCGCGGGATATCGTCCCCGGTGGCCGGTTGCTGAACCGCCCGCCAGCCAAAGAATTCCTGTGCAAGCGCCTGCAGCTCAGGATTCAGACTGTTGTCCGCTTCGATACCGTCGGCCGTTTCTATCGTCCACAGCCCCAGGCACAACAGCAGGACAAAAAAACGGCGCATGCCTTTGGCCCGGATCAGTATGGCAACAACGCCTTATCAGAAGACTCATCGCCAGCCAGCATGTCCGCTCGCACCAAGGGGATCGGCGGCGCGCCATAGGAAAGAAAAGTGTCGTGAAACTCCTTCCACGCGGCGCGTCCGCCGCGGCTCGCCGTCCAGTCGTCCCTGAGCTTTTTGATCATCAATTTACCCAGCGTGTAATTGAGGTAGCCCGGGTCGAATGTCCCGCGAAACGCCTGCTGGCTGGCGTTGCCAGAATCCTGCACACCCTTGTCGATAAACATCTGCCTCGATTCTGCAACCGTCATGCCCTCGGTATGCAGACCGATGGCGGACAGGAAACGAACGTTGCGCAGCAACGCATTCGATAGTTGTCCGATGCGCGAGTCGGGCGCTTGCCCATCCAGACCGGCGTCGAACATCATTTCTTCGGTGTAATGCGCCCAGCCCTCGGTATAGGAATAGGTAAAGAACGTTCTGCCAAACGCGGATTCCGATCGGTTGGCATGCAAGAAATTCAGAAAATGCCCCGGCCAGACTTCGTGTACCGAGACATACAGCAATTTCTTTGCGCCCGGGATATAGGCGAGTCGATCTTCTTCCGACCAGGCCGGGTCGGGCGGGGCGATATAGTAGGTCGATGGCAGGCCGTCCTCGTACGGCCCCGGTATACGGATATAAGCGAAATTCCAGCGGTTGTAGGGCGGGGCTTCGTCCACCAGTGCTTGTTCAGTGCCCGGAATCGAAACCAGGTCCTTTTCGATCAGGAACTGCTTCAAGTCGGCCAATTGCCTGCGCGCACCCTCGACCGGGCCGCCTGCCATCTTGATCCGGTCATTCTTGGCCGCGCACTCGTGAATGGACAGGCCGGGGGCAAAGACGTCGCAGACTTCGACCAGCGCCGCAAGATTGCGCTCGAGGTCGGCCTGCCCGGCAGCCTTCAACTCCGCAATGCCGATGTCGACACCCTCGGCCATCCGCAACATCCTGAGAAATTTTTCCTCCCCCAGCGCGAAATCATCGCTGGCGGTTTCCAGTTCGCTGTCGAGCCAGGCGGTCATTTCTTTTAGTGCTTCGATAGCGCCCGCATTTGCGGCTGAAAAATCGGCTTGCAAACCGGCATCATCAACGGCCGAGAAAATCTGCGGAACATCGTTGGCAAAAAATGTTGCATAACCCGCCAATATGGACCGGGAAACCACAATATGCGGTCTGGCCAGCGGGGTAACGAGATTGCTGCGCATCTGCGTGAGATACGCCGGAATCGCCGCTGCATGCCGGCTAAAGGCGGCCATCCGCTGGCGGAGCGGCGCATATTCGAGTGATAGATAAATACTTGGATCAATGGCAAAAGCGTAAACCACGACGTTGGCTTGCAGGAACCCCGAATGTTCGAGAAAAAACAGTTGTTTGTCGGCAGTCGCCATGAGGTAAGAGCGCTCGAACTTTTCGCGGCCAGCCAGCGCATCGTCCGCATAAGCCTCCGCTTGCGCTCTGCGCTCTTTGAGCCAGGCGATCTCGGCGGCAACCGCAGCCGGGCTGTAGTCATGCAACTGGCCATCGAATTCGTGCCGCCCGGCGCGAATCGCAGCAGCGGGGCTGTGTTCGAAATATTCCTCGATAAACGACTCCCGAAAATCCGCCCACGGCATTTGCTGATTGGCCGGTTCGGCCAGACCCGCAAGATCTTTTTTATCGCCAGCAGGCTCGCAGGCGCCCAGCGTTGCCAGGATCAGGATGGCAATGAGATAATGCGACTGAAATTTCATTTTTTTCCTCTGTATCTAGTCTGATTGCCATGCTGGCGCTCCGGTGGAGTATAACCGCCGCTTTGCGAAGTGGCACATAGTGGTGGCTCATCGTCTTGGCAATCCGACTGCCGATAATTCATAATCCGCCGGTCCGAAAATCATATATCCCATTAGTTCTTTTTCAAGGCGATCGTTTATGGCCAAACTGAAGGCATCGCTGATCCATCTCGTGCTGAGCAGCGTCGTGGTCGGCAGTATCTTTCTGATTATCTTTTTTGCCTGGTATCCCTATCCCTATTTTGAAATCCGGGGGGCAGGCGGTATCGTGCTGATTCTGATCGGCGTTGACCTGGTGCTCGGGCCGCTGCTGACTTTCATCGTCTACAAACCCATGAAGAAGTCTCTCGTATTCGACCTGTCGGTTATCGTCATGATCCAGCTTGCGGCATTGGTCTATGGCGTTAGTGCGATCTACGAGGAACGCCCGTATTTCATGGTTTACGCCGTTGACCGGTTCACTCTGCTGGCCGAAAAAGACATCGATTTTTCAGAAATTACTGGCCAGTCACTAAAAGAAAAGCCCGGCATTGGCCCGCTCATGGTGCTGTCAAAAATGCCCGAGGATCCGCAGGAACGGCAAAAACTGATGACAGAAGTCGTGTTCGAGAACAAGCCGGACCTGGATCGCCGGCCGAAATACTGGGTCCCGTACCGGGAGAACCTGGAGATCGTTTTTGCGAGAACCAAAACGCTGCGAGAACTAAGAGAGAAACGCGGGTCCGTTGCCGGTCTGGTGGACAAAATAGTCGCTAGCCAAGGCGGGAAAATCGATGACCTGGTGTTTGCGCCGATGATCGGCAAGAACGGCGATTTCGCGATCGTGCTGGACAGAAAAACCGGCAGGCTGGTCGACGCCATTGCCGTCGACCCCTGGCTGGATGACGACCCGGCCTGATTTCAGCTGAATGCCATACAAATCCGGCCGATTGTGGTAAATTTGCGCCCCGCTGACTCACTGGCTAGGTGGCAGAGTGGTTATGCAGCGGCCTGCAAAGCCGTGTACGTCGGTTCGATTCCGTCCCTAGCCTCCATCATCGACTTTTTCCAGTCATCCTGACGGCTATAATGACCGGGACTCAGCGATATCCATGACCCACACCGCCCGGGTGGCGAAATTGGTAGACGCAAGGGACTTAAAATCCCTCGATCAATGTGATCGTGCCGGTTCGATTCCGGCCCCGGGCACCAATTAAATCAGTGAGTTATAGCTGATCGAACTTTCGCTGCTGACAAGGATTTGCCTTTTGGTCCACAAATGGTCCACAGTACGTCAGAACAGTTGGCGGACGGAGAGGACACGGAGAGGACCAGTGGCGACAATCACAAAGCGTGAATCAACGGACGGCAAAACCGTTTATCGATGCCGCATTCGATTGAGTGGTTATCCCGATCAGAGCGCGACATTTAAATCCATAAAAAAAGCGAAGGACTGGGCCAAGATCACCGAGGCGGCGATCATCGAGGGCCGACATTTTTCCAGCCAAAAAGCCAAGCGACGGACGCTGGCCGAGGCGATCGATCGTTACACTGACGACAATCTGCCGGCGCTCGCGGCCAGCGAGCAAAAGAGCCGAACGCGCCATCTTGAGTACTGGAAAAAGCGCCTGGGCAAAATGACGCTCGCGCACTTGTGCAACGACGCCGAGCCGATTCGGGAGCTGAGAAAGAAACTCAGCCGAGGCAAGACGGTGCGCGGCACGATTCGCTCGCCGGCGACCGTGAATCGATACCATGCCAGCCTGTCAAAGCTGTTCACTACAGCGATGCGGTGGGGTTGGGCAAACTCCAATCCGATGAGACTAATCGAGAAGGGCAGGGAAGCAGCCGGCCGCGAGAGATTCCTGGCTGACGACGAACTCGATCGACTACTAAAGGCGACCGCAAAGAGTAAGGATCCGTTTCTCGATATCACGGTCAAGCTCGCGTTGACGACCGGCGGACGCTATTCCGAAATCCTGGGCCTTACCTGGTCAAACGTATCAATCGAGCGAGAGACCGTCACGTTTCGGAATACCAAGAACAAGGAATCGCGAACGGTACCGCTCGTGGAGCCGGCGCTATCGGTCGTCACGAAATTGCATGAGACGCGACGCCAGGATACCGACTTGCTGTTTCCCTGGTCGAAGCCGGACCAGCCAAAGGATATTCGCAATGGCTGGCAGAACGCGCTCAAGGCCGCTGAGATCGAAAACTTTACGTTTCACGATCTCAGGCATACCTGCGCGAGCTATCTGGCGATGAACGGCGCCAGCCCGTCCGAGCTGGCCGCTGTCCTCGGCCACAAGACTCTCGCAATGGTGAAGCGGTACAGCCACGTCAGCGAAGTCCATACGGCGGACCTGGTTCGCGCGATGGCGGCGAAGCGGTTCGGATCGAAAGAGGCAACGAGCGATGAATAATCTTGAGTGGTACGAGCTTGCCGTCGGCATTCGTCGGCGCACCGCAATCATCATTGGTGCTAGAAAGATTCATTATTTTGCCGGCGTCGAACTGGATGCGAGCCAGACGAAGCACGTAGACGCTCGTGACTGGTCATTAGAGGACTTGCCAGCTGACTGCCGTTCCGCAATCGAAGATCTACTTGAGCGAATCCCGCAGATTGATTTGAAACGAGAGTTCGGCGAAATATTCCTGGCGGCCAAAGACATTGGATGGATCGAGGCTATGGCCAAGCAATCCGAATGGCGGAATCTTGAGCAGGCCCCATCTTTTCAAATTGGTCGCGAAGTGAATGCCGCCGAATATATAAAAACGAACAGGAGACTAGAGAAGCGATACCTGGAATTACTTGGGCCCTTGGCTCAGAGATTGCCGGGACCATTTGAAGACAATGCTGATAAGCCAATGCGAAAAATTCTCGAACAAGAATTTAATATGAAGCCACGAACAGTCAACAACCGACTTATTAAAATGAAATTGCGCAAATCGGTACCCAAAAACAAGCGCTAGATTGGTAATGCTGATCTGAATTACCAATACGTTAGGGAAGCCAAACTCAGCCATGTAAACATGCTTCCAACTAGGAGGCCAACATGGCAAATCAAGCAAACAAGCAGCGAACACCGGATACCCGTTACATTCCGGTCGCCCAATTCGATCAGTACCATCCCTGGCCGACGCCGCAGTCGATTCGCAATCGCATTCACGCAGCGAAGCGAGGCACCGACGCCGACTTTTTGAAGTGCATCAAATGGGCCGGCGGTCGAGTGCTGGTCGATGAGCAAGCGTTTCTTACCTGGCTCGAAGGACAGTCCGACACTGAGGTCGCGTAAATGGCTTCGGTCGAGGCGAAATCCGGCTGCCGCCGGACACTGCCGCCATATGGGCGACAGTATCTCGAAGATCCACCCAGCGCTGGCTTGTGGGTCGTTTTCGGCCCGGACGCATGGGACTTCGCGAGTAAACAGCCGTTTCCGGTCGTTGTGCTTCCGCCCGGCGCGAAGCCAACGGACTACGACTGGCCGGCTACGTCCGGTCCAGCCCTAATCTTCGAGACTGGTCCGCGAGCTGACGATCTGCTGCATGAACTAGCCAAGAGTCTAATGCTGGTCGGGGCACCGTCAGTCGTTGCGATTCGGGAGTCATTGCTCAGCTCGTCCAAGTGCTCTCTTTTCTTCGAGGCGGTACCTTATGGCGAGTAACGGTGAAACCGTCCAGATACCTATCAGAAGACCAAGAGCCGATCTAACCTGTTTCGCAGACATTCAGGAATCCCGGCTTGAGTGGTTGTGGCCGGGTCGAATTCCACTCGGCAAGTTGTCGGTCATTGCAGGGGATCCGGGACTCGGGAAATCACTGGTGACGATTGCTATCGCTGCTGCCGTTACCAGCGAAGCGAAATGGCCCGATTGTCACGAGTATGCACCGCACGGCAGCGTAATCTTGCTCTCGGGTGAAGACGATGACAGCGACACGGTGAAGCCTCGATTGCGGGCTGCCGGCGCCGACCTGGACAACATCTATTCCATGAGCGCAGTGATCGAAAATGACGATGGCAGTCGCCGCGGACTAGCGTTGGACCGCGACATGGAATTGTTGCGCGACGCTATTCGCCGCATTCCAGATTGCCGACTTGTCGTCATAGATCCGCTTGCCGCGTTTCTCGGGTCTGTGGACTCACACAAGAATGCCGACGTTCGCGGGCTGCTCAGCGTGCTTGCCGAGATCGCCCAGGAGAGTCGAGTCGCGATCCTCTACGTGAGTCATCTCAACAAGGGAACCGGAGGACCGATGGCGCGCATCACGGGCTCGGGTGCGTTTGTCGCTGCCGCTCGCAGCGGCATGATTGTTGGTCGTGATCCGGAAAACGCCGATCGGCGAATTATTTTCATGCCGAAATGCAATTTATCAAAAGAGGTCGAGGGCGTCGCGTACCGAGTCAGGGAATCGTCTGAGGATAGTGAATTGCCAGTTGTTCAGTGGGAGCAGGGCTTCGTAGACGTCGATGGCGAGACCTTGCTAAGTAGCGAGGGATCAAACAACTGTCGAGAGCGCACAGAGGCCGCTGAATGGCTTGTTGTTGAGCTATCGACCGGCCCGCAATTGACGACAGATCTACAGAGCAAGGCGAAGCAGGCAGGCCATGCTTGGCGCACAGTACGACGCGCAAAGGATGAACTTGGTGTAAGGCCAAGACACGACGGTATCAGCGGCAAGTGGCGATGGGTGTTGCCGGGAAATGAATAACAAGGCGGCCACGATTCCCCGCGCCAGAATCTTGGACAAGTTGGCCACCTTCCCGCAACTTGGCCAACTTGGCCAACATTTCGGGACGGGTGTTTGTGGACAAGTGGAGAGTAGAGATGGACAAACCAGAAATGATGAACCCGCCGGCCGCCGAACAGATAAATGAAGTGGCCGCGGCGATGCGTAAAGCAATAGTGGTTTATTTCGACGCCGGCTACTCACCGGGAACAATTTCAGGCGGACTCATGGTCGCCATCTACAACCTGATGAAAGCCCAGGAGATGAGCGAGATGAAAATCTCAAACGAGCTGTATCGGATAGTGGACGGAGTTCGTGAACTAGCATTTCTTGCATTTGAAAATTCTAACGAGTAACCTGTGCCTGCGTTAAGTCGCTCCATCATCGGTTATTGCTTCGCGCTAACCGATTGGCATGCAGCGACTGGAAGTGAAGTTATCCGCGAAAGCGATGCGACTCGCCGACACGCACAGGTGGCCCGGGAACGTTGTTCCGGGCCTTGCATGTGTTGCCGGCAGTCGTTTTTTTCTGCCTGTCGGCCGGAGAAGTCATGAGGCTATCTGAGCAGGACAAGCGGAAGTTTGACGACTTCATTTCGTCGCCCCAGCGGCGTTCAGTTTCGCTCGATTCTCGAGAGGTCCATCTCGACGAAGACAAACGCACGATTCAAGTTGCGTTCTCGTCGGAAGCATCCATCCGACGTTGGTTCGGGATAGAAGTTCTCGGGCATGGCGCGGACGAAGTCAGCCTCGATCGTTTTCACGACGGCGCGGCGGTACTGGTTAACCACGAGTTGAATGAACACATCGGTGTTATCGAAAGAGCCTGGATCGAAGGCTCGACCGGTCGGGCGATTTTACGTTTCGGTAAAGGCGATCGTGCCGCCGAGGTTTTCGAAAACATTCTTGATGGAATTTTTCGCCACATAAGTGTCGGTTATATCATCCACGAGATGATCCTGGAGACTCAGGTCGATGACGGGCCCGATGTTTATCGCGTCACCGATTGGGAACCTTTTGAGATCTCACTCGTAGCCGTACCAGCGGATACATCAGTAGGTGTAGGCCGCAGCAATTTCGAATCAATTCACGAGGACATAACGATGAAAACAGAAACAACTTCCAGTTCGCGGTCACAAAGGCGAACAGATAACCAGGTAACAGAGGCCGAGCGAGAACGCGTTACGGAGCTTCTAGCCACTGGAGAGGCGCACGAAGCCCAGGACCTCGCCCGACAGTTAGTGAAAAGCGGCGGATCCGTCGCGGACTTGAATGCGATGATCTTGGACCGAGGCGGCTTCCCGGCAACGAAAGCCGAGGATCCGTCGATAGGACTCTCACAAAACGAGATCCAGAAATACAGCCTATGTAAGGCAATCGTGGCCGCTGCTTACCCGGCCGATCGCAAGCTGCAGGCGGCGGCGGCCCTCGAGATGGAATGTTCGGAGACGGCCCGCGGGCAGCTTACTACTCGCACCGTTAGAGGAAATCTGTTCATTCCTCCTGAAATCTTGAGTCAACCGCGGGGCCAGCGCAACCTTACCGTTGGCGCAGACGGCGGCGACCTGGTTGCCACGAATCTGCTCTCGGGCTCATTCATTGACTTGCTGCGCAACGCCAGCGTTGTCCAGGCGGCGGGCGCTCTGGTACTGCACGGTTTAGTTGGGAACGTCTCCATTCCTCGTCAGACTGGCGACGAGAACGTGTTCTGGTTAGCCGAGAACGCAGCTCCGACAGAGAGCTCCGCAACGTTCGACCAGGTGCCGCTTACTCCGAAAACGTTAGCAGCGTACTCCGAGATCAGTCGCAAATTGCTACTTCAGGGAACTCCCGCAATTGAGGGCCTTGTGATGAAGAGCCTCGCCGATACGATCGCTATAGAAGTCGATCGAGTGGCAATCGACGGCTCCGGCGCGGGAGAAGAGCCGACCGGCATTTTGAACCAGGCGGGCGTGGGCGTAGTCGCCGGAGACGTTAACGGTCTCGCACCGACATTCGCCAACATCGTGGCCCTGGAATCGTCAGTTAGCGTACCGAATGCTCTCATCGGGAGGTTGGCATACGTCACCAATTCGAAGGCAGTCGGCGACCTCAAACAGATATCTGTCGACGCTGGCAGCGGGCGCTTCCTACTCGAGGGCCGAACCGATGGCGATCGACAAACGCTATCGATGAATGGGTATAAAACGATCATGTCGAACAATGTGCCGTCAGATTTAGTCAAGGGAACTTCCGGCGCAACTCTGTCCGCGATCATCTTCGGTAACTTCGCGGATCTGATCATCGGTATGTGGTCGGGCCTGGATCTCCAGGTCAATCCGTACAGCCTGGACACCAGCGGTCAGATACGCATCACGGCGTTCCAGGACCTGGACATTGCACTGAGGCATCCTCAGTCCTTCAGCGCCATCGTCGACGTGATCACGACCACGTAGGGAAACTGAGGGGGCCTGGCTTGCTGACATATCAACCAGGCTCCTCCGCTCGGGCAGCGAGCGCCTCGATAGCTTGCTGGAGGCATCTCCCGCGCCGTTCACCCGGACGGCGTCACGGTGCACTTATACGATCGCGGGGCCACCCCCCGCCAGGGAGAAACTTTTTCCGTTCGGATTCCTGCCGGCAAAAGGTACTCCCTGGCGGGGGGGGTCTATGTGGGTACGCAGCTCCGCACGCTTTGGCGTTTTATTTTGCTGCGAGATCGCGATTGATGATGATCAACGAGCGTCAGATTCGTACATTAACTTTACGATATAACATCCTGTTTTATATAGAGAATAACTTAAAAAATCGCGCTCAATTGAATCCGTTAGTGTTGATCAGTCTACCCTCAGAACCGGTGCACTTGGATCGAGCGTGTCCGGAGCGGACAGTGGTACTGAGCTAAGATGGGGTCTTTTGGAGAAGGATATTCCCAAGGGAATTTCAATGTCCGGTCCGGTAGATAGGGCCACCATGGAAATGGTCGTATTCCCGATCATTAAGGTCCTATTTCTGTCTGATGGTACTGAGGTCCACAAGTTGGTTGGGACAGGGTTCTTCCTGAACGAGAATGGACTCTTTCTTTCTGCGCGGCACGTATTCCAGGGGAGGGAGTGCGCACTCGACCTTGAGGGAGCTGATGGCTTCGCGGTCTATTGCATACACGCCGTAAACCTTAATCGAAAAATGGTACTTCGCCACATTGACGTGCAATCCATCAAAACGCGAAACGACACTGATATTGCGGCAGGTTACGTCGAGAAAAATCAGTTCGGACGGGCCAATGCTGAAATAACAGAATCTGAATTGCAGAATACTGCACATATAAATTTTACGACGAAAGGCAACTTGCCGATCGGTACTGATATTTGGACAGTTGCGTATCCGCTTATGACATTGGGAAGCGTCGTTGATGGTGGCATTGCTATCAATTTCCAATCCGACATGTTTCGCGGACGGATAACGGCGCACTACCAAGAGCGACGAGACGCGGGACTGCTTAACTGGCCATGCTATGAAACAGATATGCAGATATTGGGCGGCGCGAGCGGTGGGCCTGTATTTGTATCTGGGAGTAGCGGCGTCGTTTTTGCCGTCAACTGTTCTGGCACAACTCCGCACACAGTCTCGCATGTGTCCTCATTACGACCGGCTATCTTGGCCGGTGAAGTCAACGGACACTGACTGACATGGACACCGCCTAGCTGTGATAGTCGGGACCCAAAACTTACGTACACAATCAGATTCCATCACGACCGAATGTCTGCTTTGCAGCCATTAGCAGCCGTCCAGGTGATAAACTGGCGAACGACTGCAGTTGACCCCAAGCGGAAGATCGTTAACATGACTCGTTGGTGGGGTAGGGACCAGACAAATGGCCAAAAGAAAAACATCTAAGACCGGGGGAGGAAGGTACATCAAACCTCACGAACGGAGTATTCAAGTTGAGGGAACAACTGAGATGTCAATTGGAGAAATTGTCGACATGCAACAAGGTACTGTTTTTTCCGCCGCCGACAAGATCATCGGCGGGGCCCTGGTTCTAATTGTAATGACGTTTGCAGGCTCGATTTGGTCACTAAATGGCACATTAAGGACTGCTCTCAAGGACCAAAACGTTGCACTTGTCAACGCTCTAGCGGAACAGAACAAGACGATGAGGGACGAACTGAAAGACATCCGTGACGTTGCACGTGAGGATCGTCAGCTATATCTTGATCGGCTAGAAAATAAGCTTGATGATTTTGAAGATAAGCTCGATGAATTAAACTAACACGGCCGCTCCTAGCCGACTACCGCCTTCAATCCGATGTTAATGAACGGTCCGCTCTTGGCCGATAGCGGCTTTTCAGATTGTAGGATTTCTAGCGTTTCGAACGACCGGTCCCGGCGGAAGCAGCCAAACCGAAATGGTCCAATTTCGGGCCACGCTCGGCTAAAACGGGCCAGAAATCGTCAAAACGAACGGGCAATGAAGATTCAGTGAAAAGCGTTGCGGCTCAACGCTTTCGATAACAATTCACGTACACTGAAAAATACTGAAAAACAGCGCAGGAACGACTTAAAATCCCTCGGAGATACATCTCCTTGCCGGTTCGATTCCGGCCCCGGGCACCATACATGAGACCCGAGTGTGCCGGGCCGCTGCGCCTTGTGCTGTGGGACCCGTATGCCCGCTCGCCTCACACTGACAACGATGCCGGGGGCTCTCCTTTACGGTGGCGCTCCCACACCTGTTGGTAAAGCATCTCCAGGTGCCGCGAAAACCGGGCCGGGTCGAACAAACC
Source organism: Pseudomonadota bacterium (assembly GCA_022572885.1). Classification (NCBI taxonomy): domain Bacteria; kingdom Pseudomonadati; phylum Pseudomonadota; species Pseudomonadota bacterium. Next base: position 52,931 of record JACZVC010000005.1, read on the forward strand.
GCTTGTCTCGCGAGCCTCGACCAACCGGCGGCGAAGCCTGTTCAACTCTTCGGGTTGGTTTGCCAACTCCACGGCTCGCTCCTCGTAAGATTCCGGATTGGAACAAATGAGTTGCTCGAGCCCGAGGGCAGTGTTCAGCGATGCGCCCAGCCGCGATAGCATGTGCTCGCCTGCACAAGTCAGCACGGGCAGTCCGCTCGCCAGCGCACAGACCGCCGTGGTTCCGGCGTTGTAATGAAAGGTATCGAGGAAAAGATCCGCCTGGCGGACTCGCGCCAGGTGCTCCGCCAACGGCACGCGTCCGGCAAACACCAATCGCTCCGGGCTGATGCCGCGGACCTTGGCTTCGCGGCCCAGGTTGTCCTCGGCGTCTGCGGAATCTTCAGCAAAAAGCCACAAGACCGACCCGGGTACGCGCTCCAGGATGCGCATCCAGGCGCTGAAAACGGCGGGACCGATTTTCAATGGATTGTTGAAACTCGCGAATACGAAGGCATCGTCCGGGAGACCGAGTTCGGAGCGCTTGGGAACCCGGGGGCTCGCATCCAGCGGTGAGGCCACGATGAAACTGGCTGGCAGACGGAGAATTGCCTCGGTGAACTCGTGCCCTGAGTCGGGTGGTATCACCACGGGATCCGCGACGACATAGTCGATGAATTCCGCGGCCATGGTGTTGAGATAACCCAGATAAGCGATCTGCACCGGCGCCGGCCGCGCGGCAAAAATCTCGGGGCGGGCGCGGCCGGTATAACCGGCCAGGTCCACGAGGATATCGATACGGTCATCCCGAATCCGGCGAACGGCCTCCTCGAGGGAGCGGCCGCTCAGGTCACGAAACCGATCCGCGCCTTCCTCTACCCGGCGGTAATAAGAATCCTCGTGGCGGCGCAGCGAATAGCAAAAGACCTCGAATCCTTCGCGGTCGTGTTGGCGAAACAGGTCGCAGACCAGGACGCCAACGGCGTGCTCGCCGAAATCCGGCGACACATAGCCGATTCGTATCCGGGATTCGTCAGGGTCGGCTCGTGGTTGCGGCGGTGCCGCTACCCGCATCGCCTGGCGCGCGAAGTACCGGGCGTAGTGCGCGGCCACGGGCCGGTGGCAAACAGCCAGTTCGGGAATGTAGTTGATGGCCGCCGGCGACAAGACCTCCTCGCCACCCTGGGCCAGGAATCGCTCCAGGCCCGCGGCGATGAGGCTGCATTCCGAGTCCAGGTCCCGCCAGTCACACACTTCCAGCCGCGCCTGCAAGAGGGCATAGCGCGCCCCGACGTGCTGGGGATCCACGGCGAGAGCATGCGCGAGAGCTTCCCGGGTACCGCTGCCGTCGCGAGCGACGCGCAGCGTCAAGGCGTAGTTGTAGAGCAACCGGACCTCGTCCGGGTTCGTGGCGAGTGCCTGGCGATAATGCTCGATCGCTTCCTGGGTATGGCCAAGGAAACCCAACGAGGCGGCCAGGTGGTGGTGGGTCTGGGCATGGTCCGGCCGCGCCGTCAGTATGCGTCGATAACAGTTGGCCGCATCGCCCCAGGCGCCGTTTTGGCGGTAGAGTTCGCCGGCGAGATTCAGCGCCACTGCATCGTCGGGCCGCAGCCGCAGCGCTTGCTCCACCGCTTGCAAGGCCGCATCGGGATGCCCGCTCTTCGCCAGGGCGAGGGCGAGCACGGCGTGGGCTTCCGCCAGCTCCGGCCGGCCGGAGAGAGCCTTCTGGAGGTAACCCACCGCCTCCTGGCTGCGACCGGTTTCATGACACAGCAGGCCCAGGTAATACAGGACATCGGGATCGTCCGGCGACTGCTCCAGGCATTGCCGGTAAAGCGCTTCCGCTTCGTCGCGCTGGCCCGCGCGGTGCTTGGCGATAGCTTCTTTTTTCACGTCACTTTGGGTGGGCCAAAGCCGACCAGATCCTTCTTTTCCCACAGGGCCAGATGCCTGACCGGCATACCTTCGATCCAGTCATCGATCGTTAGAATCGGTTCGCAGAAACTGAAAGGCGGAAGTTCCAGGTTCAACAGACGAAAATGGCCGGTCGGTATATCGATGTTGCGGTCGCAATCCGGGTGCGTCGAGGTCAGCAGGTAGCGAATGTTGCTGTTGAGAAAATTGTCGATGACGGAAAATATGTCGTCATAAGACAAGTGGAACAGGCAATCCCGGCATAACCACAGATCGGCATCGGGCAGCTTCCGGGTGATGATGTCGAGATGAAAAAAGCGAGTGTTTGCGTTGGCAAAATTCTCCTGGTTCGCCGCGATCAGCGGTTCGACGATATCCGCGCCGATATATTGTGTGTCCTGTGCTCTTTGGATGTGCTGAAACCAATGGTAGTCACCGCAAGGTGCATCGAGGATGGTCTTGAATCCGTAGCGCTCGATCAGGAGCGGAATTTCTTGCCTGATGTTGCGGGTGTATTCGAGTGTCGATCCTTCGCCTGAACGGCTTTCTTCATTCTTCCATTGGTTCTGCTTATAGATTGCGGTAAACCGGTCTTCGGTATTCCCGGCATGCTCGAGCAGGCGGGACCTCCTGCGATAGGAGTGCTTTTCAGTAAGTTTTTTACCGCCCGGGAAAAGACCGATCAATAACTTCAGGATACTCATAAAAGAAGGCTGCCCAGCCCCTGAGGAAATCAGTTTGCCAAGCCTAAATACTAGTGAAACGGTTGCATGCCCGCAATTTTTGCGCTGGCTATCCGCTTATCGTTCCGGGCCTATGCCAGCCAAACGGGCTCGGGTCTAATGAAAAACCACATCGACCAGTACATCGTGGATGATTTGGGTGGCAACTTCGACGAGGATAATCTTGCCACCCACAATTATGCGCTCAAACCCTCTTGGCGCCGGTGGCAGCAAGTCGATCAAGCCGACCGGGAAATGCTGTTTGGCAATTCCTGGAGGCAGGGGCTTGCCGCGTTGCAGGTTTTTAGCGATGCCTGGCGGCAGACCGCGTGGTTTCCCTTTGCCTTTGCCTTTTTTGCCGGTTGAGTGGCCATGTTTGTGGAAGTATTCGGCAATGATTTGCCGCTCAACCTCACTAAACACAGCAATGGCGATTTTTTCGGCCGTCGAAGTCCTGCTGTCAGCCCTGGTGTATTTGTCATCGGCCCGGGTCGGCGCACAGGCCAGAATGCAGATCAACACTGCAACCATGAGAGTAATGCGTAGCATTTTTTTGCCCCTGAGTTTCAATTCCTATAGAAAACAATGATTAACATAACCGCAGGGCATGGCTGCGGATGTGACTGTGGTCACACAATCCGGTCCGCGTGAGCGCCATCGAGTAAAAATGAGGCAAAACAGTAGGCTGACAAAAAAGATATCCCGGAAACAATGATTACGTGACCGAGTAATGGTGGCAGCGGTATCAGCCTTCAACTACCATCGGTTACGCGGCAACGTGAGCAACGGATGACAAATGGGGAAACCTGGCAATTTTCTGACTGAACTCAAGCGGCGAAACGTCGTTAGGGTCGCTCTGGTCTATGGCATCGTCGCCTGGCTGCTGCTGCAAGTTGTAGACATTGTCGTACCCTTGATGGGGCTGCCTGATTGGGTCGGCAAATTCTTCCTCCTGTTGATCGGTATCGGGTTCCCACTGGCGCTGATTTTCGCCTGGGCCTTCGAAATGACTCCGGATGGCCTGAAATTGGAAAAGCATGTCGATCGCAGCCAGTCGGTAACTGCTGAAACCGGCAGAAAACTCGATTTCATGATCATTGCCGTGCTGTTGTTCGCCATCGTATTGTTTGCGCTGGACAAGTTCGTCTGGGTCGATGATCAAGCGCCTGAGTCAGTCATGACCGCAGAGGAACCCGCGATTGCGAAACCGGTCAACCGCCGGTCGATCGCCGTGTTGCCTTTCGCCAGTCGCAGCGCCAACGAAGACGATCTGTATTTTGTCCAGGGCATGCATGACGATGTGTTGACCCACTTGGCGCGGATCGGCTCGCTAAAAGTGATTTCCAGGACTTCGGTCATGGAATACCGCGACACCACCAAGAATATGCGCACCATCGGCAAGGAGCTGGGGGTCGCGACGATCCTCGAAGGCGGCGTGCAAAGAGCGGGCGACCGGGTGCGTATCAACATGCAGTTGATCGATGCCGTGACCGACGAACACCTGTGGGCCGACACCTATGACCGGCAATTGACCACGGCGAATATTTTTGCGATCCAGAGCGAAATCGCCAGTGCGATTGCCGCTGCCCTGCATGCCACCTTGTCGCCGGCCGAGCAACAGGCGCTGGCTAGTGTCCCGACCGAGAATTTGCGGGCCTATGATTTTTTCCAGCGCGGTCGGGCCATCCAGCGGAATGCTGGCGGGAAAGCTCAGGAACAGCGGTTGCAACTGTTCGAACAGGCGGTGTTGCTGGATCCGGATTTTGCCCTGGCGCATGCAGCACTGGCCAGCGCGTACACGGACCGGTACTGGTTTTTTGGCCGCGACAAGTCTGACCTCGCGCTGGCCCGCACGGCGATCGACAAAGCTTTCGAACTGAATCCCGGCATGCCGGAAGCACACATCGCGTTGTCAGATTTTTATTATCATGGCTTTTTGGACTATGACCGGGCGCTCGAGCAGCTTGATATCGCGATCCCGATGGTACCGGGGAATGCGGAGGCAATTGCGATTCGCTCATTTATCCTGAGGCGGCGCGGCAAATTCGACGATTCCATTCCCGATCTGGAGCGCGCGATCGATCTGGATCCGCGTAACGCTTTGTGGTCTTTCGAAGTGGGAAACACTTATGGGCATCTGGGTCGATGGGATCGAGCTATTAGCTATTACGACAGGGCAGTTCAATTATCGCCAAATGATCCATACAACAGGCTTCTTCGGGCCTATGCGCTGATCGCTCTGGACATCGATTCTACGGCGTTGCGGGATATGATGACCGACCCGACCTTGCCCGATTCGCCGAATTTGATCCTGTCCCGGTGGGAAACGGCCATGCAAAATCGCGATCATGACCTGGCGATGGACGCGATCGAGCGCAGCGAGTCCGAGGTATTGGATATACAGAACGATTTTTTTCCTCTGGACCTCTTGCGGGGGCGGACAGAGTTTTACCTGGGCGACCGGGACAAAGCGGCCGGGTATTTCGAGTCCGCCAAAGCCGTATTGGAAAGCAAGTCCAGGGATTCACCGAACGACCCGAGAATCTTCAGTGCGCTCGGTTTGGTGCACGCGGGTCTGGGTGAGAAGCATAAGGCGCTCGAAGCGGCGCAAACCGCCTATGAATTGCTCCCCGTGAGCGTAGACGCCATGGCCGGCCCGGTTTATGTCTTCCATTACGCAATTACCTACGCGATGCTCGATCAGCACGCCGCCGCGATTGCCAAGCTGGAAGAATTGCTTTCGCGACCGAATGGCTGGAGCCTGAATCTCGTTCTGCTTTATCCGGAATTTGAAAAACTGCATGATGAACCGGCATTCGCAGCGCTCGTAGAAAAACATCGCGTCCGTGATTGACTGCTACCGGTCAATTACGATAGGAAACCGCCCTTCATAATACACCGGGTATTGACTAAGCTAGCGTACCGGCTCGCGCCACACTGATCATAAAACGATGCCTGAAATTTACCTGGTGAGACACGGCGAAACCGCGATCAACAGTACACAGTATGACCGGCTGTCGGAGCTGGGACTCGAGCAGGCCAGGTCACTGGGCCGGTATTTCTCAAAACTGAACCCTGGCTTCGACCGTGTCGTGACCGGCAGCATGCAACGCCACGTACAGACCGCCAACGCCACCGTCGAGGCAATGGCAATCAGCGTCGAAACCGAGCAACACCCGGGCCTTGATGAATATGATTTCATCGCACTATGCAGCGCGTTCGCCAGCCAGTATCCGGAAAAGGCCACCGGCCTGACCGAGACCGGCCATGTCGATGGGATCAAGGGTTTTTACAAAGTCTTGAAGCAGGCGTTGCTGGCATGGAGCAAGGATCGCCTGCAAGGGCCGTTGCCCGAATCCTGGCCGGAATTCGAGCAGCGGGTGGCCGATGCATTAAGTTTCCTGCGCCACGGCGAGCGGGTGCTCGTCATCAGTTCGGGTGGCCCGATCGCCGTGCTGACCGGCCAGGTGCTCGGCATCAGCAGCGCAATGAAAATACAGCTCAACATACAAGTAAGAAACTGCGCCTACAGCCGGTTTTTCTTCAATGACCAGACCGTGCTGCTGGATAGCTTCAACAATACCGCCCACCTGGAACCTGGTGCATTAATGCCGGTGCAGAGGACTGAAACGTGAATTTCCAAAACTCAGACAAGGTCAGCAAGCTCACGGAGCGTCTCGAGAAGTTCATGGATGCGAATATTTACCCGGTCGAGCAAAGTTACCGGCAGGCGATCCAAGCATCGGAAAATCGCTGGGTCACGCCGGCATTGATGAATGAACTCAAGGGAAAGGCCAGGCAAGAAGAGCTGTGGAATCTTTTTCTGCCAGACGATGAGTATGGCGCCGGTCTGAGTAATCTCGAGTACGCACCGCTGGCTGAGCTCATGGGAAGGGTCCTGTGGTGTTCGGAGGTTTTTAATTGCAGCGCGCCAGACACCGGCAACATGGAGGTGCTGGCTCAATACGGTAGCCAGGCACAAAAAAAGCAATGGCTGACGCCGTTGCTGAACGGGGAGATTCGTTCGGCTTTCGCCATGACCGAGCCGGCGGTCGCCTCGTCCGATGCCACCAATATCGAGTGTTCGATCGTCGCCGACGGCGATGATTACCTCATCAATGGCCGCAAGTGGTTTATCACCGGCGCCATGCACGAAAATTGCCGCATCCTGATCGTCATGGGCAAGACCGCGCCGGATAATCCGGACCGTCACCGGCAGCAATCGATGATCCTGGTGCCAATGGATACGCCCGGCGTTAAGGTGGAGCGACCGCTAACCACGCTGGGCTACGACGATCCGCCATTTGGTCACGCCGAACTGTCATTCACCGATGTGCGCGTACCGGCCGCCAACCTGATCCTGGGCGAGGGCAGGGGCTTTGAAATAGCCCAGGGGCGTCTCGGCCCCGGCCGGATTCATCACTGCATGCGGCTGGTCGGGCTTGCGCAAAGAGGCCTCGAAGCGATGTGCCGCCGCGCCGAACAACGCGTAGCGTTTGGCAAGAAACTCAGTGAACAGGGTTCGGTTCGTGAGGACATAGCGAAATCCGCCTGCGAAATAGACCAGGCGCGCCTGTTGACGCTGAAAACGGCGGACACGATGGACCGTGACGGCAACAAGGCAGCCAGGAACGAGATCGCGATGATTAAAATCATTGCGCCGGCGATGGCTTGCCGGGTACTCGACCGCGCCATCCAGATTCACGGCGCGGCCGGTCTGCACGACGACCTGTTCCTCTCGGAAGCCTATACCTATGCCAGGCAGATTCGCCTGGCGGATGGCCCCGACCAGGTACACATGAACGCATTGGGACGCTGGCTGGTCCGGGAACATAATTAGGACAGCGAAAGCATGGGCTACGAAAGAAAGCTGGTCGATGAGCAAAAACTGGCCGCTTACCTGGAAAGTCATCTCGATGGGTTCCGCGGGCCGTTGAACGCAGAAAAGTTTCCCGACGGCCAGTCAAACCCGACTTTTCGTATCGACGCCGCGTCCGGCGTTTACGTGCTGCGCCGAAAACCGCCGGGCAAACTGCTGAAATCTGCGCACGCGGTTGACCGTGAATACCGGGTTATTTCCGCCCTTGCCAACAGCGATGTTCCGGTCGCACGGGCTTATCATTTGTGCACCGACGAATCTGTTATCGGCAGCATGTTCTACCTGATGGAGTACATGGAAGGGCGCATTTTCTGGGACCCCGCGTTACCCGGACTCGACCCGGATGAAAGAGGCGCGGTCTATGAAGAAATGAGCCGGGTACTCGCGCACATTCACGCGATCGATCCGGACGCGCACGGCCTCGCTGATTTTGGCAAGCCCGGCAATTACTTCGAGCGGCAATTCGACCGCTGGAGCGGACAGTATCGTGCGTCCGAGACCGAAGGCATAGAAGACATGGAAACGCTGATGGCCTGGCTGGCCGCAAACCTGCCGCCGGACGACGGCCAAGTCTCCCTGGTGCACGGGGATTTTCGCCTGGACAACCTGATCTTCGATCCGCTCGAAGCTCAGATTATTGCCGTCGTCGACTGGGAACTATCCACGCTGGGCCACCCATTGGCGGATCTCGCTTACCAGTGCATGCAATGGCATTTCCCAAACACCGGAAAACTTCGCGGTCTGGCGGATGTCGATATCGTTACACTGGGGATACCGAACGAAGATGCGTATGTTGCTGCCTATCTCGAACAAGCAGGCATGCCGGTGGTGGAAAACTGGTCTTTTTACCTGGCGTTTTGTTTCTTCCGCCTGGCGGCGATCGTGCAGGGGGTGAAGAAAAGAGCGCTCGATGGCAACGCTTCGAACCAGGCCGCGCTGCAAATGGGCGAGTTGGTCTACCCACTGTCGGCCCTGGGTGTGAAAACCATAGCAAAGTCCCCTTGATCTGACGCAACTAAAGCAGGGGGCCGGCTGCTATAGTTAGACCGGTTCAAAAATGATGGAGCCAGGTGATGCCGGGTGCATACGGCGCTGGTGGCGAAGGAATGCTTAGCAAAGATACACAGGAAATCCCGATGCAGGCCGAGGGCCTGGAACTGTGGCGCGGTGATCGTTGCCTGTTCAGGGATTTATCCTTTGCACTGCCCGAGGGAGCAGTGCTGCATGTGTCCGGAGCCAACGGTTGCGGCAAGACCAGCCTGTTACGCGTGTTGTGCGGTCTGACCGAGCCCGAGGAGGGCGAGATACGCTGGCGCGGCCGCAACATTCGCCGTTGTCGCGATGATTTTCAGCACGCATTCGCGTGGCTGGGCCATCTGAACGGGTTCAAAGCCGAACTCAGCGCCCGGGAGAACCTGGCGTTTTCCGTTTCCCTGAGACGCGAGACAGACCCGGATGTCCGGAACGATACACTGGACCAGGTCGGTCTCGATGCTGTCGCGGATTTGCCGTGCCGGGTGCTTTCTGCGGGACAAAAAAGGCGGCTGTCGCTGGCGACGATCATGCTCAGCGCGGCACAACTCTGGATTCTCGACGAGCCATTCACCAACCTGGACGTCGAAGGGCGCGACATGATCTCCGGGATGCTCGATCGCCACTGTGCCGATGGCGGCACGGCTATCGTCGCCGCACACCAGGAACTCGGTGTCGAGCAAAGCTATCTGCAACACCTCAACATGGAGGACACAGGGTGAGCGGTCCGCTAGCGGGGTTTGGCGTGGTTTTGGCGCGCGATCTGCGGCTGGCTTTCCACCGCCCCGGCGAAATGGCCAATCCGTTGTTGTTCTTCATTTTGATTACCGCGATATTTCCACTCGGACTCAGCCCGGAACCAGAGCTGTTGCGGACGGTCGCGCCCGGCATCCTCTGGGGCGCCGCCTTGTTGTCATCGCTGCTGGCGCTCGACTTGTTGTTTAGAAGCGATTACGAAGACGGCAGCCTGGAGCAGCTGGTCCTGAGCGGCCACTCGCTGCCGGTACTGGTGCTGGCGAAAACGCTGGCCCACTGGATGGTCAGCGGGTTGCCGCTGGTACTGGTCGCTCCGTTGCTGGCCAGCGCTTTGTACCTCCCGGCGGAGGCCTGGGGAACGCTGATGCTCGGCTTGCTGCTTGGCACACCCACCCTCAGCCTGCTGGGCGCCATGGGTGCGGCGCTAACCACCGGCCTCGGGACCGGCAGCGCTCTGCTATCATTGCTGGTCTTGCCGTTGGCCACGCCGATACTGATTTTCGGCGCCAGGGGAGTCGACCTGGCGGTGCAGGGCATGGATCCGGTGGGTCCCCTGTACTTACTGGCTGCGATACTGTTTCTCGCGTTGAGTCTGTTGCCGCTGGCTATTGCCACGGCTGTGCGTATTAGTCTGGATTAAGCTTTATGTGGAAAATATTTCATCAATTTGGCTCTCCACCCCACTTTTACCGTCTGGCGGGCTACCTGATACCGTGGTTCGGCGCCACGGCGCTGGTCCTGATCCTGGTCGCGACTTATGGCGGCCTGGTGCTGGCGCCGGCCGACTACCAGCAAGGTGACGGTTTCCGGATCATTTATGTCCATGTTCCCAGCGCATCGATGTCGTTGTTCGCTTATACGCTGATGGCCGCCGCCGCCGGCATCGGGCTGATCTGGCGTATCAAGCTTGCCCATGCAATTGCCGCCGCGGCCGCACCGATCGGCGCCTCGTTTACGTTCCTGGCGCTGGCGACCGGCTCTATCTGGGGCAAGCCGATGTGGGGAACCTGGTGGGCCTGGGACGCTCGGCTGACCTCTGAACTGATCCTGCTGTTTCTGTTCCTGGGATATATGTCGCTCAGGGCGGCCTACGACGACACCGGCAAGGCAGACCGGGCCAGCGGCCTGCTCGCGGTGGTCGGCGTGGTCAACGTACCGATCATTCATTATTCGGTGGTCTGGTGGAATTCCCTGCACCAGGGGGCAACCATCATGAAGTTCGGCAAGCCCGCCATCACCGGTGACATGCTGTGGCCGTTGCTGATGATGCTCGCCGGTTTTGGCTGTTATTTCGCGACCGTCCTGATGATCCGGACGCGCAGCCAGGTATTGCAGCGCGAGCGAAATTCCCGCTGGCTTAGTGATTTATAAAGAGAGATATATCAATATGTTATCAGACTTTCTTCACATGGGAGGTTATGCGGGCTACGTCTGGAGCAGCTTTGGCCTGACCGCCGCGGTCCTCCTGATCAATCTGGCTGGCGCCAGGCGGCAGTTCAAACAAAGGCTGGCCTTCGTCCGGCGACGGGCGGCAGCCGAGGACCAGACATGAAAAAACGTTATCAAAGAGGCATCCAAGTAGCATTGGTGCTCGCCGGCGTCGGCATCGCCGTGGCGCTCATGCTCAGGGCTTTCGATGAAAATATCCTGTATTTCTATACGCCCAAGCAGGTGGTGGCGGGCGAGGCGCCCGACGGCAGGCGTTTCCGCCTTGGTGGCCTGGTAACGCTCGGCAGCATCGAGCGAGAACCTGGTTCGCTGAAAGTCAGTTTCCTGGTAACCGACAACCACAAAACGCTGCCGGTTGAATACGTGGGCGTGTTACCGGACTTGTTCCGCGACGGGCAGGGGGTAATCGCCCACGGCACCATGAACGATGGCGGTGTGTTCATCGCCGACGAAGTGCTGGCCAAACACGATGAGAATTACATGCCACCGGAAGTAGCCGAAGCGCTGAAAGAAGTGCATGGAGAAAACGAGTCGTGATACCCGAACTTGGACTGTTCGCGCTGGTTTTGACCTTCTGCCTCGCGATTATTCAGTCTTTTGCGGGGCTGGCTGGCGCATATTGGCGCAAGGCAGAATGGCTGGCGCTGGTTCGGCCCATGGCCAGCGGGCAGTTTGTGTTTGCTGCGTTGTCATTTGGCCTGCTGACCTGGTCGTTCATCGTCAACGACTTTTCCGTCGAATACGTGGCGCTCAATTCGAACACTGAGCTGCCGTTGTTCTACCGGATCGCCGCCGTCTGGGCGGCGCACGAAGGCTCGTTGCTGCTCTGGATACTGACGTTGTCTGTCTGGACCCTAGGTGTCGCGTGGGCAAGTAAGGACATGCCCGCCGTGTTTCGCGCCCGGATACTGGGCGTGCTGGGCCTGATCAACTGCGGGTTCATGCTGTTTGTCATGGCGACCTCAAACCCGTTCGTTCGACTGCTGCCCGCAGCGCTAGAGGGGCGTGACTTGAATCCGTTGTTGCAGGACCCGGCGCTGGTTATCCACCCACCAATTCTTTACGCCGGTTATGTCGGTCTCGCAGTGGCTTTTTCCTTTGCCGTTGCCGCGTTGATCGAGGGTAAAGTGACCAGCAACTGGGCGAGATGGCTCAGGCCGTGGACCCTCCTGGCATGGGCTTTTCTGACCGTCGGTGTCGCACTGGGCTCCTGGTGGGCCTATTACGAACTGGGCTGGGGCGGCTGGTGGTTCTGGGACCCGGTTGAGAATGCCTCGTTTATGCCCTGGCTGCTAGCGACCGCCCTGATTCATTCCCTGGCGGTAACGGAAAAACGCGGCTTGTTCAAGAGTTGGACGGTCCTGCTGGCGATCAGCGGTTTTTCGCTGAGCCTGCTGGGTACTTTCCTGGTGCGCTCCGGCGTATTGATATCGGTGCATGCCTTTGCCAACGACCCGGCGCGCGGCCTGTTTATCCTGATCTTTCTCGGTCTGTGTATAGGCATTGCGCTGGGTCTTTACGCGTGGCGCGCGCCCGCGTTCGGTTCAGGCGGCGGCTTCAAGGTCCTGTCGCGGGAAAGCTTCCTGCTGCTGAATAACCTGATGCTGGTGGTTGCCGCCGGCCTGATATTGATTGGCACTTTATATCCGTTGTTTATCGATGCACTGGAGATGGGAAAAATTTCGGTCGGCCCACCGTATTTCAACCTGGTGTTCCTGATCCCCACGCTGCCCATGGTGTTGTTGCTCGGCGTCGGGATGCACAGCACCTGGAAACGGGCGCGCTGGGACATGCTGTGGTTACGCCTGAAAACGCCGCTTTTGATTGCAGTGCCGGTGGCTCTGGGCATTTCCTTTGCCTGGGGCCGGCCTTCGGTCCTGACTTTCGTCGGCGTATTTGCAGGGGTCTGGGTGATTCTTTCTGCCTTGAGCGAAATACGCCAACGACAGAAAATGGGGCGCAATTTCTTTGCTCTGCCGCGCTCGGTATTAGGCATGCTGACTGCACATATCGGCCTGGGCCTGTTTGTCCTCGGTACCACGGTGACCAGCGTGTTCAGCATTGAAAAAGACCTGGCGTTGCGAGCCGGCGACGTCGTCGAAATGGCCGGCTACCAATTCAAACTGGAAACCCTGCGCAATACCGAAGGGCCAAATTTTGATGCGGTCGAAGGCGTGGTCACAATCAGGCGCGATGGCGAAGTGGTGACGACTTTGTATCCGCAGAAACGCGTGTACCGAGTACAGACCAGCCCGATGACTGAGGCCGGAATCGATGCCGGCTGGACCCGGGATTTGTTTGTCGCGCTCGGTGACGATCTGGGTAACGGCAGCTGGAGCCTCAGGATCCAGTTCAAACCGCTGGTGCGTTTTATCTGGCTGGGCGCACTGGTGATGGCATTTGGCGGCCTGCTGTCGATGAGCGATCCCCGTTACCGGAAAAAAAGGCGGGCCGAAGCGCCGGCGCCTGAATTGGCCGAAGGCGCCGCTCCATGATCCGTTTCGTCGCGCCCATCGTTATTCTTGCAATACTGGTCAGCTTTTTCTTTGTCGGTTTGCACAAAGATCCCAGCATCGTGCCCTCACCGTTGATCGGCAAGCCTGCCCCTGCTTATGAGCTACCCTTGTTGCTGAAGCCGGAGGAGACCCTGGGTACGGAAAAATTGCTCGGCCACATTTATTTGCTCAATATCTGGGGAACCTGGTGTCCCGGCTGTCGCGTCGAACATGGCGCGTTGCTGGAAATCCAGCGCCAGAATATCGTGCCGATTTACGGTCTTAATTTGAAAGACGATCCGCGCCTGGCCCGGCAATGGCTGGCGGAACTGGGCAATCCCTATGTGGCGACAATGGTTGATACCGAAGGCCGCGTCAGCATTGACTGGGGCGTTTACGGAGCTCCCGAAACCTTCCTGGTCGACCACAAAGGCATGGTCGTCCATAAGTTGATAGCGCCAATTAACATGCAAATCTGGCATGAAGATTTCCTACCGTTGATTCAACAACTCAAGGTGGCGCAGCCATGAAAAAAATGATCGCCGTTTTGTTGTTGATGCCGTTGTTATTGTTTGCCATCGATGACAGCGACATCATGGAAGATCCCGAATTACAGGCACGCTATGAGACGCTTAACCGAGAATTGCGTTGCCTGGTTTGCCAGAACCAGCCGATCTCTGACTCGAACGCACCGCTGGCAAAAGATCTGCGCCGCCAGGTCCGGGAAATGCTGCTGTCCGGTTCCAGCGATCGCGAAATTTATAGCTACATGACGGACCGCTATGGCGACTTTGTCTTGTACCGGCCGCCTTTTGCAAAGCGCACCTGGCTGTTGTGGCTGGCTCCCGGGATTTTTCTGTTGCTCGGCGGCGCCATCCTGACGCGTACGATTCGGCAAAGAGCGGCGATGCCCATCGATGATGATGAAGACGAGGATGTCGAAAAATGAGTCTTTTCTGGATTTTCGCAACGGCTTTACTGCTGGCGGTTCTTTTGCTCGCTTTTGTGCCGCTGAGACGAGTCAAGGAAAAGGGTGCGCGCCGGACGATGCTGGCCATTGTTCTGATCGTGCCGCTTGCCGCGATCTTGTTGTACCAGGCATTTTCCAATTACGATCCGGAGGCAATCCATGCCAGTGTCGATCCGGTCGAGGAAATGGTTGCCGGTCTGGAATCAAGGCTTGCCAGAGAAGGCGGCAGCGCAGACGAATGGGCCATGCTGGGCCGATCCTACGTAACCATGGGCAGGTTTCAGGAAGCCGTCCCGGTTTACGCCAGGATTAATGAAATGACCAATGGCGAAGATCCCGGGGTCTTGATCGCCTATGCCGAGTCGCTGGCTTTGAGCGACCGCGCATCGCTGAAACAACAGGGGGCTGAGCTGCTGGACAAGGCGTTGGCGATCAACCCGATGGATGCCCGTGGCCTGTGGTGGGGCGGCGTGTCGGCGATGGAGAGGGGCGACGATGAGTTGGCTACCCGGCGCTGGCAGACTTTGCTGAAACTCGACCCGCCGGCAGCGCTGGCCGAAACCGTACGGGAACAATTGTCCCGGATCGGCGTGCAGGCCCCCGCAGCGACGCAAACCCAAGGCGTCAGCATTCCGGTCGAGATCGAAATCTCCGATGAATTGGCGCAGCAGGTCAACCCCAATATGGTCCTGTACTTGTTTGCCCGTACCCCCGGCGAGGCGGGGGGGCCCCCGCTGGCGGTAGTCCGGCACGTCGCGGGCGATTTGCCGCTGAGCGTCGAACTGAGTCAGCAAAATGTCATGCTTGCCAATACGGTATTGGCGGACCACCAGGAATTGAGGCTGGTCGCCCGCATCTCGAAATCGGGTAGTCCGGGCGCGCAACCAGGCGACTTTTTCGGTGAGGTTTTTTATCGTACGGGCACCGGCGCCGTCGATTTGTTGATAGACCAGGTGGTGCCCTGAGCGAGCGAAACCCGGTCAGGCAAACAGCACGATGAGCGACATACAACTGACTTTCAACAGCATGCCATCGGTGGTGGCCATTTACCCGAGGCTGTTGATGGGCTCAAAGCCTGCGCTGGTCCCGGACGGAGCTTCCGTTCCGGCCATCGAGGCGCGCATGGATATCGTATCGACCCGGCCCGACAAAATCGCCGCTTACAACAAGGTCTGCGGGTTTTCGGATGGCGATTACCTGCCGATTACCTATCCGCACGTGCTGGCCATGCCGCTGCATCTCCAGATACTCTCGCACGAAGCGTTTCCCGCGCGCGTGATGGGCCTGGTGCATATCGAAAATACCATTAGCCGTTATGGTCCGATTCCGACAAGCCGGGTACCACCAGTAGCGGATGGAACGCACCCGCGGGCATCGGGCGGCAATACGCGATGGTATCCGGCGACATCAACCCCATTCACCTGAGCAGCCCAACGGCTCGCCTGCTGGGCTTCCCGGCGGCGATCGCTCACGGCATGTGGTCGTTGGCCAGATCGCTGGCTGAAATCGGCGAGGAGTCGCTCGGACCGCAGGTTCGGGTTGCGAGCAATTTCAAGTTACCGATCCTGTTGCCGGCCTGGTTAACTTTTCTCAGCCGCTCGGACGAGCAGGGCGCGCGTTTCCTGCTGGCTGATCATGCCGGCCAAAAACCGCACCTGAGTGGTCTTTGCGCGAAACTCTGACGCTGGCCGGGACCAGTGGTGAAATCTGCGGGCCCAGCCGAGCAACATGCGCAAACTATTGTTTATAATGAGATTCTCGTATTAATCGATCGCCTCGACTGGAGCCGTGTTGCATACTCGATTTTTCCGGCTGCAAGACTTGCTGAATAACAATGAGCGTTTGTTCTGGTTTCTGCATTCGGTGGGCTGGCTGGCTTACGCCCTGGCGAATATTCTCGGCGCACTGGAGCTGGAGCGGACCGTATCCTACAACCTGGTCATCCTGACCAGCACGGTCAGCGGGTTTATGCTTTCGCTTGCGCTGCGTTACTGGAATCGCTTTCTGTGGACCAAATTACCGGTTTGGCAAGTCGTTGGCGCGACCGGGATGTCCTTTTTGCTGGCCCTGCCGTGGACATGGCTGCGCAACGAGTTTCTCTGGTACACCTACAAAATCTGGTATGAGCCGCAGTCCCTCGGCGATTATATCAGCGGCGTTACCGGCTCCAGCTACGTGTTGCTTTGCTGGAGCGGACTTTATTTCGGGATCAAGTATTACCAGGTACTGCAACTGCAAATCAGGCGTTCCCTGGCATCGGCCGCCGCCGCGCACGAAGCGCAGTTAAAAATGCTGCGTTACCAACTCAATCCACACTTCCTGTTCAATACGCTGAATTCGATATCCACGCTGATACTCGAAAAACAAATCGAGGCAGCCAACCGGTCGGTGACCCGCCTGAGCGAGTTCCTGAGATACACGCTGGATAACGACCCGATGAAAAAGGTCACGCTCGCGGAGGAGATTCGTGCGCTCGATCTTTACCTGAGCATCGAAAAAGTCCGTTTCAACGACAGGCTGCGGCTTGATTATGAGATCGCAAGAGAAACCGAAAACGCGTTGGTGCCCAGTATGATACTTCAGCCGTTGATCGAAAACGCACTCAAATATGCTATAGCACCGAGGGTTGGCGGTGGTTCGATTGGTGTGAGAACCCGACTCGAAGGACAAACAGTGGTTATCATTGTCGAAGACGATGGCCCCGGTATCGATATGGATAAAACAAAGACCGATGGCGAACGCGATGGTGTCGGCCTGGCCAATACCCGGGAACGCCTGAACCAGATTTATGGCACCGACCACAATTTCGTGTGCCATAACCGAGAATCAGGCGGTTTGGAGATTACGATTTCCATACCACTGGAAACTGATTTGGCGGCAGGATAATGAGATGAATATCAAAACCCTACTCGTCGATGACGAAGACCTCGCTCGCCGGGGCCTGAAGATCAGGCTGAAAGATGTGCCGGATATAGAAATTATTGGCGAAGCAGCGCATGGCGAAGAAGCCCTACGAATGGTCGATGAGCTCAAACCCGACTTGATGTTTCTGGATATCCAGATGCCGGGGATGAACGGCTTCGACGTCCTGAAAGCACTTGCCCACAAACGCATGCCGATGATCGTGTTCGTTACCGCTTATGATGAATATGCAGTCCGTGCTTTTGATGCCCACGCAATCGATTATCTGCTAAAACCCATCGACGAGAACCGCCTCGAAGAGGCCTTGTCGCATATTCGCGAGCAATGGGAGCAACGCGAGGCGGTGCAGCACCGCACGCGTTTGCTCGAAATCGTTGCGGAGATGTCTGGCGAGGATTGCGTCAGTCTCGATGAGATCATCGAAAAAGGCCGCGATGCAGTCGGCCAGAAATACCTGAGTAAATTGCCGATCAAGGACGGGCGCATCACCGTGCGAGTCGAAGTCCGCGATATCAACTGGATCGACGCCGCCGGCGATTACATGTGCGTGCATGCCAATGGCGTGACCCACATTCTTCGGGGAACCATGAAAAAGCTCGAAGATTGCCTCGACCCGAAATTTTTTCAGCGCATTCACCGCTCTACGATCGTCAATATCGACCGTGTCAAGGAAGTGCGCTCGCACATGAACGGCGAGTATTTCTTATCCCTGGATAATGGCGTCGAGTTAAAACTGTCACGGCACTACAAGGAAAAAATCAAATATTTCGTCGGCGCCTGAGCTTCAACCATAACAACGCCAAAGCAAAGTATTAAGAAAAGGAGTCCCGGCCTTATGGCTGACTGGCTCAACCGGTTATTGAATTTCAAACGCGGCGAGTTGCCGCTGGCTTTGTTATCGGCCGCATTCTTCTTCTGCCTGCTCTGTGGTTACTTTTTTCTGCGCCCGGTCCGTGAAGCCATGGGCGTTTCCCGCGGCATGGACGAGCTGCGCTGGCTGTTTATTGTGACTTCGATTTCGGCGCTGGTTTTCGTGGTGGCTTTCGGCGGAATCGTCAGCCGGTTGAACCGGCGGCGATTCATTCCCATTGCCTATTTTTTTGTGATCGTCTGCCTGCTGGTTTTTGCCAGCTTGCTGGTGTTCGATGGCGCGACCGGCGGCGGACTGATCGGTTCCGACGCCCAGACCAGCACCTCGAGGTTCGTCGGTTATACCTTCTATGTCTGGCTCAGCGTCATCAATCTTTTCGCGACCAGCATATTCTGGGCTTTCATGGTCGACATATTCGATGTCGATCAGGGCAAGCGGTTGTTTCCGTTCATCGGCATAGGCGGCACACTGGGCGCTCTGGTCGGCGGCTTTAGCACACGGCAGATCGCCGGCATGACCGACTCGGTGTTTCTGCCCGCCGGCCTGATGCTGGCCGGTGCAACGCTGTTTGCCGTGGCCATAATGATCATGCTGGCATTGGACCGTGCTGCGATTCGCTCCAGCCATTCGAAACTCGGAACTTCGGTCGGTCCGCTAGAGACCGGACCGGTCGTGCGAGCAACGATCGGCGGTAATGCGATGGATGGGTTGATCGCGGTGTCCAAATCCCCCTATCTGCTGGGGATCGGCGGCTACATCATCATGATGGCGATTTCAAACACGATGATTTATTTCACCCAGGCCAACCTGATACTCAATGAATCCGATAATTTTAGTGAGTTTATTGCGAACTTCGCGTTGTTCGATGTGCTGGCGCAGACCGCAACCTTGTTTACCCAGATGTTTGTCACTACGCACTTGATTCGCAAACTCGGTGTGGGTTTCACGCTGGCCGTACTGCCCCTGGTGACGACTGCGGGGTTCGCGGTGCTCGCCTTGTGGCCAACCCTTGGTGTCATGGCGATATTCCAGGCCCTGCATCGGGCAACGCGCTATGCCGTATCGCGCCCAGCCCGCGAAACCTTGTTCAGCGTCGTACCGGCATCCGAAAAATACAAGGCCAAACCCATTATCGATGTATTCCTCTACCGCGGCGGCGATGTCGCCGGCGCCGGCATCGATGGACTGTTCAGAACGCTGGGCTTGAGTCTGTCGTGGCTGGCCGCGGCGATCGTACCCATCGCCGGCGCCTGGGGCATACTGTCGTTTGCTCTGGGTCGAACTCAGGGACGCAAAGCCGGTCTGTTACAAAGTGCCAGCGATGGCTCGGACGAGGAGGGCAGAACAGATGTTCACGCTTAGCCGCAGGGAATTCATAGCCGGAACTGCTGCGGCCGGCCTGTTGAAAGCAGGTGGTCTGACGCTGGCAGATGACAGCCCGATGCTGCACCGGTCGATTCCTGGCAGCGCGGAGGAACTGCCCATTATCGGTCTGGGTACAGCGCGTGTGTTCAACGTCGACGATTCGCCGGAGCTTCGGGCCCCACTCAAGGCAGTACTTAAAGAACTCCTCGATGGCGGCGGCAGCGTCATCGATACCGCGCCATCCTACGGCCTGGCAGAACGCGTCGTCGGCGACCTGGTGGCCGGGCTCGAACACCCCGGGAAAGTCTTTCTCGCGACCAAGGTTGCGGCCAATGGCAGAGAAGCCGGCCTGCGCCAGATACAAAATTCCTTCAAAGATCTGAAGACCGGCGTTGTGGACCTTTATCAGATCCATAACCTGCGGGACACAAAACGACAGCTTGGATTGCTCAGGGAACTGCGGGAGGAAGGCAAGATTCGCTATATCGGGATTACCCATTACGTTGACAGCCAGCACGACGAGTTGGCGGATTGGGTCAGGCGGGAGCCGATGGACTTTCTGCAGTTCAATTATTCCATCGCGGGCCGCACCGCGGAACAAACCCTGTTGCCGCTTTGCGCGGATCTCGGCGTAGCGACGATGATCAACCGGCCTTTCCAGCGTGGCAGATTATTCAGAGGCGTAAAAGGCAAAGCGCTGCCCGAATGGGCGGCCGACTTCGACTGCCACAGTTGGGGGCAGTTCTTCCTCAAATACATCGCCGCGCACCCGGCGGTCACCAACATTATTCCTGCGACAGCCAATCCAAAACACATGCTGGATAATATCCAAGCGGGGAAGGGCAGGTTGCCCGACACCCGTCAGCGTGCAAAGATGATCCAGCTTATGGATGGCCTGTAAAATAGGGCGGGCCACCAAGGCACCTTAAGCCCCGGCGGCGCCCTTTCAAATCCTAACGGCCACCACGCTGACCCTCTTTGCGTTTGTGTTTCTCGCCTTTTTTACCGTGTCTGGCGCGCGCCGCTTCGCGTTCCTGGTCGGACATAGACTCCCAGCGCGCACGGCGTTCCGCCTTTCTTTCGCTGCGTTTGGCCTTGGCCACTTCCCGTTCTTCCTCGGACATAGCCTCCCAGAGCGCACGCCGTTCTGCCTTCCTTTCGCTGCGTTTGGCCTTGGACGCTTCCCGTTCCTCCTCGGACATGCCTTCCCATTTGGCACGCCGCTCCGCGCGAAATGCGTCTCTTTCCTCTGCAGACATGTTTTGCAGGCGCTCGCGCATTTCGGCACGGTTTTGTTTCTGATCGTCCATAGCGCCGTCATCCGATCCCTGTGCGGCAGCGAGGCCGGCGGACAAGGCAAGGATCAGGCTGGATAACACAACAAGCAGTTTGGATTTCATTTCACTCTCCAGGCAATGTTTAGGAAAACACCAGGGCGCAACTGTGATGATGCAACAAGCCAGCCCATCGTAGTAGATAACGGAATATGAAGTGTTTGGTTGACCGGTCAGAGCCAACATTATGGGCCGTCATCGATTTGTCCCAATGAACTGGTTTGGTATGCTATTTAACATAATATACATTATGCGTCTTTTAGGCATACGCCGAGAAACCTGCCCAATCACCCCTCTCTCCATATATAGCAGCACTGTATTACACTACTAAAACAGTAAGTTATACGCCTTTTCTAAACTGTTTCTTGAATACTCTTCCCAGTTCAACCGTTTGGTCTGTGCCAGCATCGCCTTTATCTAGAAGGAAAAACCAAGGAAAAACCAAGGACATCCACACCTTTTCGGGAAAATCATCACACTGCTGATCGGCCAAACAATCGGCCAGGGGGATATTTGTAGGGTTTGCTCAGAAAGTCTGTGGCTGTCCTGGTTTTTCCAAGAACGAATCAAGAGCATCCGCAACCCTCTCCAGAGCGCCAGCGCGCAGTATCAACGAACTACAACTCCGGACGCCAGTCCCCCCCGCGACCTGCCGGCGTCGTATCCAGTACATTCCATAACGGCCACATCATGTCCATATGCCGCGGGTCGCCATCGGTAGGCGCAAACATCAGTTCGCTCGCCCAGAAATGATGAATACCTTTTTTATCGCGCTGGAACACATTGGCCATCGGTAGCTGGCCGCCCTCCTCGCTTTCGGCGTGATAATCGCGTCCGTAGCTGTTGTTCGCCGATGACACAAAGGTCAGCTTGTCCCAGCCGCGCCCGATATTCGCTGGATTCATTCGGAAATGTCACTGGCATGATTTTCCTCCGGTTTGTGTCCTGGCGCTGACTGAAGTTTAGCAATTAACGCAAGATTCAACCGCAACATCCTGTGCGACAATAGGCGCGTGCATATCCACCACAACCCGACCGACGAGAAAAGCACGCGGCGCTTGATGTTGGCCACGCTGCTGACCGGCACCTTCATGATTGTCGAAGTAATCGGTGGCTTGCTGTCGGGTTCGCTGGCATTGCTGGCCGATGCCGGCCACATGCTGACCGATACCGCCGCGTTGGGTCTGGCCTGGGCCGCATTCCGTTTTTCGGAAAAACCGGCTGATGACAAGCGCTCGTTCGGCTACCAGCGACTGCAAATACTGGCCGCCCTGGTCAATAGCCTGAGCCTGATCGTGGTGGTCGGCTGGATCTTGTTCGAAGCCGTGAACAGGCTTCTGCACCCGGCGCCGGTACTCGGCGGATTGATGTTGATCGTTGCCAGCGTCGGCATGCTGGTAAACGTGGTTAGCTACGCACTGCTCAGTACCGCCGCACCCGACAACCTCACCCTGAAAAGCGCCAGCCTGCACGTTCTTGGCGACTTGCTCGGCTCGCTGGGCGCGATCGTAGCGGCTATCGTGATCATGCTGACCGACTGGACTCCGATCGATCCCCTGTTGTCTGTATTCGTCGCCATGCTGATCCTGCGGAGCGCCTGGAAACTGTTGCGTAAATCCACGCATATCCTGCTCGAGGGCGCGCCAGAGTGGCTGGATATGGACCGGATGCGCAACGAGCTGGTTTCCCGGATACCGCAGATCAAAGACATTCACCATGTCCATGTGTGGAGCCTGAACGCGGAAAATACCTTGATGACGATGCATGCGGTCATTCACGCAGACGCGGATCAGGCCCGGGCCCTGCAGGCAATCAAGGACCTGCTGTGGGCGGACTTCGGCATCGGCCATTCGACGATTGAACTGGATGTCGACAAACGCAGCGACGAGGAGCTAAGCGCGGATTTCATCGAGTAAATATCGACGGACTGCTAGAATTGCGGCCGGCCAGATTTCGGCCGTTAGTCCATCATCGTAAATATGTCAGCAAACAAAAAAATACCGGCCACGTTGGTTCGCGGCGATGGCATCGGGCCCGAGATTTCGGCGGCCGCCATTGCGATCCTGGATGCGCTGGATGCGCCATTTGACTGGGACGAGCAACAAGCCGGAATGACCGCGTTCGACGCCCTGGGCACCCCTTTGCCGGAGGCAACGCTGGACAGCATCCGCAAGACCAGGCTGGCGTTGAAAGGCCCGCTGACAACGCCGGTTGGCGAGGGTTTCCGCTCGATCAATGTGGAACTGCGCAAGATGTTCGGGCTGTATGCCAACGTGCGCCCGGCGCGCACGTATGTGCCCGGCGGGCGTTTCGAGGACGTCGATATCGTGCTGATCCGGGAAAACACGGAAGGCCTGTATGTCGGTGTCGAGCATTTCATCCCGATCGACGACGACCCGCACGCGGTCGCTGTGGCCTCGGGCATCATTACGCGTTCGGGCTCGCGGCGGATCGCCGAATATGCGTTCGAGTACGCCATCGCCCAGGGCCGCAGGAAAATCACGATCGTGCATAAGGCCAATATCCTGAAATGCCTGTCCGGCCTGTTCCTGGAAACCGCCAACCAGGTCGGTGAAAAGTACCGGGACCGGATCGAGGTCGACACCCGTATTGTCGACGCCTGTGCCATGCAGCTCGTCCAGGACCCGTCGCAATTCGACATGATCCTGACCACCAATATGTTCGGCGACATTCTGTCCGATCTGATGGCCGGCCTGGTCGGCGGCCTGGGCCTGACGCCCGGCGCCAACATCGGCAAGGATGCGGCCATTTTCGAGGCTGTGCACGGCTCGGCGCCGGATATTGCCGGCAAGGGAATTGCCAATCCGACCGCCTTGCTGCTGGCCGCAGCCATGATGCTCGATCATGTCGGTGAAAACGACAAAGCGATGCGCTTGCGTGACGCCATCCAGGCCACGATTAACGATGGCAGCTGCCTGACCGGAGATTTGGGCGGCAAGGCGGGAACCGACGAATATGCGCAAGCCGTGATAGCGCAGCTAGCCTAGATCGCGGTTTTCTGTACCAGCGCTATCAAGATTTTTCTTTTGCCCAGGCCGCGAGTACCTCCGCTTCTTTTTCGACGCTGAGGCCCGCACGCATCGGGTTACGCCGTTCCTCCGGCAGCGTCTGCCACCATGCCAGTATGTCGGCGATGGTTTCAGTAGCAGCCCGCGCGCGCAGCCCTTTGGTAAATGCGGCGGCGCTACTGATCGCAAACATATGTGAGAATTCGCCTGGCGGCGATAGTGGCATGTAGGCCGGTAGATCGTCCCAGGGCTCGACCCCGTGTTGTTGTAGAAATTCAAGCGGTATCCATTCCACTTCCAGGTCATTGACGCCGCTGATTACGCGACTGTCTTCGATCATGTCACCCATTGTGTAAGCGGCGGCTGGCCGAACTGCATTGTAAATACCGGTAATATTTCGCTCCAAGCAACGAATGACGAATTGGGCCAGATCGCGTACATCCACCCATTGCATGAAATCGCTGCCGTTTCCCGGTGCCAGCATATGCCCGCCTCTCGAAACCCTGACCGGCCAGTAGTTGAATCTGTCGGTATGATCGCCCGGACCGGCGATTATCCCGGGTCGGAGTATCGTGTTTCGTCCGGGCAGCGTCTCTTGCACCACCTGCTCACAAAGGACTTTGAGTGCTCCGTAGTACTCATTGACTTCCTCGCTCTCCGTATCCGGCATGATCCTCAGCGGACCGGTTTCGTCCATAAATCGCGTCGTAAAGGATGAATACACGGCCATCGACGAGATAAACAAATAATGCTCAACGGCATTGGTCAGTAAGCGAGCCGAGTCACCAACCAGTCGCGGCAGATAACCGGAAGTATCGATGACTACATCCCAGCGCCTGCCCTCAAGCGCCTGCAGATTGCCGTCACGATCACCGATCAGCGTTTCAACATCGCTAAATAAATCCGGGTTGGTCTTGCCACGATTAAACAAGGTTACTGTGTGACCGCGGCTTTGCGCCTCCCTGACCATGTGCGGTCCGATAAAACGCGTACCACCAAGAATCAAAATGTTCAACGGCCGTGAGGGTATTTCGCCATACAGCCTGGCCGCCGCCGCAACGGTCCCGTTATTTGCCGTCAACACAGCAGCGCAACCCAATTGTACAAAACCACGTCTGCTGATGCTCATATTTATCCTTAATTATTAAATAGTTGCCGACCTATTATGAAGTAAATTCACCCTAAACCATCTTTCGGTGCCAGGCCCGGGTTGAAGCTTTGTTTGAGCGCCTCATCCCATTCTTTGGGGCCGACCTGGCGCACCGGCTCCGAGTAGCGTTTATGCCAGTGGACGAAACAGTCCATGGCCACGGTGACCCGCCATTTATCCGCGCTCGGACACGGCGCGGGCCGGTGCATCAGGTAGGACGGAAATATCAAGAACTGCCCTTCGGCCGGTACCACGCCGGATTGATGGTTGACGAAAATATCGGTCGGCGGTTGCGAACGCTGGAACATCAACAGACCTTCGTTGGCTTCCTTGTACTTCGGAATCTGCAGGTAATAACAGCCGCTCAACGTCGCCGGATGGTGGTTGTGCCAGGGCCCGTCCACCCACTCTTCGTCGGTCTGGATCAGGTACCAGCCCTGCACCGCGTATATGTCGAACGGCATCTGTTTGGCGATGCCAAAACGGGCGACCAGTATCTGCCTGCAAGCCGCGATAAACTTGTCCCTGATCAGTTTGAGATAGGCCCGGTCGGCCATGGCCTGAGGAGAAAACAGCTCTTTCTTGCTCTGGTAGCCGTAGCCATGGCCATGTTTTTCAAAGTCGCCAGCGGCCCATTTCTGCTCCAGGTCGGCGAGCATTGTTTTTTTGTGCCGGGCAATGTCCGGCGCGGCAACTCGCCAGATCGGCGTGCTGAACAGCTCCTGTCGGGTCATTTGCAAGGGCTTCATTGGCATGCGGTTTCCAGATCAGTCACGGGTTTGGGTAGCCATGCTCCGGTCATTCGGACATATCGAATTCGACCACATCCCAGCGCTGGGTTTCCTCGTGCCTGGCCTGGCGGCGAATTGCATCCACTATCGAGCGTTCGTTCCACGATACCGTTTCATCTGCCATCTTGGCGATTTCCGGCGCAATCTCCTGGGTGCTGCCGAAGTGCTCGATGACAATGACCGGCTTGTCGGAAGCCTTTGCAACCAACAGCGTAAAATCTATCCATTCATGGAATTCTTCGTACAGTCCCGCCAGGATGATAACGACTTCGGCAGGTTCGATTTGTTCGCGGAGTTCGTCCTTGAGCGCCTCTTCTGTGTCTTCCGCAGGGACCTTGCCCGGTCCGGCGCTGTTGCTGTAAAAAAAGTTGGTCGTGCTTTCAAGATATTCGAATAAACGATGATAGTCTTCGTGTTCCTGAAAGGCGTGGCTGGCAAAAACACGGATCGGGTTGTCCTGGGACACGATGCTCACCTCTCTGTTTGCAATAGTGTACCGAACCAGCCGCCACGACGGCCAGTTTTGCGTTGTGGCCTTGACACGACTGGGCTAGAGTGGCACCGCAACTGCCAGAACTATTGCTGCCTGGAGCCCCCCGGAAACCGATGCGATTGCTCTTGTACAACATCCGTTATGCTGTCGGCGTGGGCGCCCGGTTTAATTTGCCTGTGCCGGGCGCAGGTTATATCAAGGGCAGTCCCGAAACGCTGCAGCGCATCACCGACTTTATCAAATCAGAAGACCCGGATATCGTTGGGCTCGTGGAAGTCGATTCAGGGTCGATACGCTCACGCCTGGTCAACCAGGCGGAACAAATAGCCGAGGCCATTGGCCATTACTCGGTCTACCAATGTAAGTACGGTGAAGAATCCATCCAAAAAAGCCTGCCGATCATCCGCAAGCAGGTTAACGCCTTCCTGGCCGCGCCGCGGTTGCATGGCGAACGGTTTCACTACATGGACACCGGCGTCAAGCGCCTGATTATCGAACTTGAACTTGAAAACGTGGCGGTGTTCCTGGTCCATCTGTCGCTGAAATACCGCCATCGGCATTCTCAACTGCGCCATTTACACGACCTCGTTCGCGCGTGTCCGAAACCGGTCATCGTCGCTGGCGATTTCAACACTTTCTGGGGCGAGCACGAGATCTACCTGTTTATGCAGGCCGCCGGGCTGCGCAGCGCAAACGTCGAGAGTTTGCCCTCCTACCCCAGCCGGGCGCCCCGCAAGGAACTCGATTTCATCCTCTACAGCGACGGTATCGAAGTCACCAATTTCAGGATTCCCGATGTCCGCTTGTCCGATCATTTGCCGTTGATTTGCGATTTCGAAATGACTGGGTAATTCCCAATGTCGCGGTGCGGTCATTAACTGGTAGGATTCGCTGATTCAGCAATAACCTTGGACTCCCGGCCGCACACAGACCGGCCGGCTGCCACCAATTTTCGGGGAAAAAACGATGACGGAAGAAAGCAAAATCGCGAACTGGACGCTGGAGCGCGACAGCAATGACATCGCCTGGCTGTGCCTGGATATGGCCAATGCCGGCGCCAATGTCCTGTCACAGCCGGTCATGCGTGAACTGGCTGGACACTTGTCCGCGCTGGAATCCAGTCACCCAACCGGGCTGGTCATTTGGTCGGGCAAGAAAAGCGGTTTTATTTTCGGCGCCGATATCAAGGAGTTCACCAAGCTCGCCACCGAGGCCATGGTTTTCGAGATGACCCTCCTCGGTCAGCAGATCATGGCTCGTATCGAGGCGCTGCCCTGCCCCAGCGTCGCGTTGCTCAATGGTTTCGCCCTCGGCGGCGGCCTCGAACTGGCGCTGGCTTGCGATTATCGGGTCGCTGCGGACAATGGCCGAGTCAGTGTCGGCCTGCCCGAAGTCAAATTGGGGATCAACCCGGGCTTTGGCGGCACGGTACGGGCGGTTCGCATCGTCGGTGTCAGCGCGGCGATGAACCTGATGCTCAGCGGCCGGTTTTTGCGCGCCGAAAAGGCACTGAAAATCGGCCTGCTCGACCGTTTGGTCCCCGCTGAGGAAATGCGCGCGGTAGCCGAGAATCTGATTCGCAACAAACCACCGCGGCGGCAACCGCCGCTGAAAGAAAAACTGATGAACCTGCCGCTGATCCGCAATCTGGTCGCTGCTGCGATCAAGAAGCAGGTTGCCTCCCGCGCGAACCCGGCCCACTATCCGAGCCCGTTCGCGATGATCGAACTGTGGCGGAAGTATGGCGCTTCCGATGCCCAATACGAGGCCGAGGCAAAGCTGATTTCCCGACAGATGGTCGGCGCTACCGGGCAAAACCTGATCCGCGTGTTCATGCTCCAGGACCGGATGAAATCCCTGGGCGGCAAGATGAAAAGCCATGTGCAGCGCCTTCATGTCATTGGCGCGGGCACCATGGGCGGCGGCATCGCCGCGTGGTCTGCGTTACGCGGAATCGAAGTGACCTTGCAAGACCGCGAAGAAAAATACATAGAACCCGCACTGGAAAGGGCCAATAAACTGTTCGAGAAAAAGACCCGCACGCCGGGCGATTACGAGGCCGCGGTCGCGCGGCTGAAAATGGACGTTGATGGCAAAGGCATCGAGGATGCGGACCTCGTCATCGAAGCGATTTATGAAAACGTCGAGGCCAAGAAATCGCTGTATGCCGACCTGGTCGCGCGAATGAAACCCGACGCCCTGCTGGCGACCAACACCTCCAGCCTGATGCTCGAAATTTTGTCGGCCGATCTGCCCGACCCAACGCGGTTGTTCGGGCTGCATTTTTTCAACCCGGTCGATAAAATGCCGCTGATCGAGGTCATCAGCAAACCCGATACACCCCAGGAAATAATCAACCAGGGCATCGCCTTCGCCCAGCGCATCGACCGCCTGCCCCTGCCCTGTCGCAGCGCGCCGGGCTTTGTCGTCAACCGTGTGCTGATGCCCTATATGACCGAAGCCTCGCTGATTGCCGAAGAAGGCGTTGCCGGGCCGCTGATCGACCAGGCCGCGCTGGACTTTGGTATGCCGATGGGGCCGGTCCACCTGTCCGACATTGTCGGCCTGGATGTGGCACTCAGCGTCTCGCAGATCCTCGGCGAAGCATTCGATTCTCCGGTTCCCGCGATCCTGGAGAAACTGGTTGCCGAGAAAAAACTGGGCATGAAGACCGGCGAAGGCTTTTACCGGTGGGTGGATGGCAAACCCCAGAAACCCAAAACCGATGGCGAGGAAGCGCCGGACGATATCACCGACCGCCTGTTCATGCCGCTACTCAACGCAGCGGCCGCGTTATGGAGCGAAGGGGTTATCGACGATCTGGATTTGCTCGACGCCGGCGTTATTTTCGGCACCGGTTTCGCCCCGTTCCGTGGCGGGCCCATTCGTTACGCACGCAACCGCGGCATAAACGATATTGTTGCAACCATGGATCAACTGGCTGACAAGCATGGCGACCGGTTCAGGCCCCACCAAGCATGGAGCCGCATCGAGGAAAACAAATGACCATCGACAAAGACCAAAAACCCCGCGGAAAGTCGATGATCAGAATGCTGGCCATGCCCAAGGATACTAACTGGCTGGGCGATATATTCGGTGGCTGGCTGATGTCACATGCGGATATCGCGGGGGGTAACCAGGCGTACCAGCGAGCCGGTGGCAACGTGGTCACCATCGCCGTGGCCGATTTCGAGTTCATCCGGCCGGTTTATGTCGGCGATGTAGTTACCTTTTACTGCCGTATCTGCAAGACCGGCACCACCTCGATTACCATCGGTATAGAAATGTTTGTCGACCGGCCCGGCGATCCGCCCGGCCATCATTTCATTGTCGCCAGCGCCAGGATGATTTATGTTCATATCGGCGATGACCGCCGACCCAGACCCATACCGCAAGAATTAACCGAAACTCAGTAGGGATGGGTTTCACAGCATGTTATTATCAAGGCTGTACCGCAGTGTGATGTATATCAACGCGGTTGTTCGCGAACGCAAATAAGCTTTTGACGCATCAATGAGTGAATTCGCCTGAGAGGCCTTAAGCGAGCGACGATGAAAGAAAAACCAATCACTACCGCGATACTGAGACGGCTGTCTCCGCTGGATGGCCTGCAAAAAGAAAACCTGGACTCGCTGGTCAAAAAAACAGCAATCCACACGCTTGAGGCCGGCCGGGTTCTTTTCAGGGAAGGCGATCAGAAGAAAAGGACGGTCTACATCATTAGCGGAGAACTGCTGCTGCTATCGGGTGGCGAGGAAGTTGCGGTCATCGAAGGCGGCACCAAGGAAGCCGCCCACCCGGTCGCCCACGTTATTCCTCGCAAAGTGACCGCCAAGGCGAGAACCCGGGTCGAGTACCTGGCGATCGACAGCGATTTGCTGGATGTGATGCTGACCTGGGACCAGACCGGTTCTTACGAGGTTAGCGAGCTGGGTCTGGATACCGGCATAAAAGACGCTTCCGACGACTGGATGCTCACCCTTCTACAGACCAAGGCCTTCCACAAGATTCCGCCGGCCAATATCCAGGCCATATTCATGCGTATGCAACAGATTAATCACTCCACCGGCGATGTGGTCATCAAGCAGGGTGACGAAGGCGATTATTTCTATGTCGTGATCAAGGGAAGCTGCAGTGTCACGCGCGAAACGCCGCTGAACAAGGATGGCATCAAACTGGCCGATCTTACTATCGGCGACACCTTTGGCGAGGAAGCGCTGATTTCGGATGCCAGACGAAACGCAACCATCACCATGTCTTCGGATGGTTCATTGATGCGCCTTGCCAAGGAAGACTTCAAGTCACTGCTCAACGAACCCATGCTGAAATGGGTAAGCAAGGAAGAAGCGGATGAAATCGTCGGCAACGACGGTATCTGGCTGGATGTGCGCCTGCCCAGCGAATTCGAAAATTTTCATGAGCCCGATGCAATCAATATTCCTTTGTACTTTATCCGCCTGAAACTCAGCACGCTGGACAAGGACAAGCGCTATGTCGTTTGTTGCGACACCGGCCGGCGCAGCTCGGCGGGCGCCTATATTCTCAATGAACGCGGCTTCGATGCTTTTGTCCTCCGCGACGGCCTGGCGATGTCGGAAGAAAACGAATGATGCCGGCACGCAGCTGCCAGAACATAGTCCAGACCCGATAGTACTATTTGAGAAATCCCGCAAGATTCGCGGGAGTCGTTTCACATGGTGTGGGTTGCTTTGTCGCCACCCAGCGCACCAGCCAGGTACTCTTCGATTTTTCTCTGGGTCTGACCGCGGTCCTGCTCGCTGAATTGCACGCCAATACCCGCAGTCCGACGGCTTTGCGCACCCTTGGGCGTAATCCAGATTACCCGGCCAGCGACCGGGATGCGGTCGGATTCGCCCATTAAATTCAGCAGCATGAACACTTCATCTCCCAGGCGGTAACTACTGGCTGTGGGTATGAACAGACCGCCGTTATTGATAAACGGCATATAGGCAAGGTACAGGGCACTCTTGTCTTTGATGGTCAGGGTCAACAGCCCGGGTTTGCTCATACTAGTCTTCCAGATATATCGATCGGTAATTCAGGCCACAGGCCCAGGGGATCAACATGGCCGCCGTCATCAAATCGGCTCGCAGAGCACCACGTTCCGATCGCTGACGTGCCGCTACCAGGTCATCCAGGTAGTGATACAACCTGGCCAAGTTTATGTTAACCACTCCCTGAATCAAGTGTACTGGTTCACATTCCTTGATTTTGGCCGCACCGGCCGCGCGCGCCCGAATCATCCCCAGGACCACTGTTTGCAACCATTCCAGCCAGACAGGCGTTGGCTGCTTCGCCCACGCCATGGACACGGCAACCGGGTCTTTCGACCCGCTGATAATGCCGGCAAGGTCTGCGCTGAACTGCCGGTCCGTGTCGGCAAATCCGTCCCGGTACATGGCCAGCGCGCGCAATGGCGCCCCGTTGGCGAGGAACAGCAATCTCGGCCAGTCCGCGCTGCTATCCTGCGTTTCCAACCATTGTAAGGCGGCTTCGTGCCCGGGCCGGGTAAACCTGAGCAGTTGACAGCGGCTGCGGATCGTCGCCAGCAGGCCATGCGGCCGTTTCGATAGCAGCATCAGCAAGGACGCGCCGGCAGGCTCCTCCAGCGTCTTGAGCAGGCTGTTGGCCGCCTCGCGGGTCACCAGGTCGGCGTCATCGATGACCACGACTTTGTAACCCGCCAGGAAACTCGTCAAGCGCATCCAATTGACAATGTCGCGGGCCTGCTCGATGCCAATGGTCTTGCGATCTTCGGGCACCGACACCCAGCGAAAGTCGGGATGGCTGCCGGCGGCCATCAGCGTACAGCCCTGGCACTGTCCGCAGGGCCTGCGCGCAGAGCGATCCTCCCGGCACATCACGAAACCTGCTAATTCGCGTGCAAACCGGGGTTTGCCCAACCCGGCCGGACCCGCCAGCAACAACCCGTGCGGCATGCGTTGTTGCTCCCAGGCGCTGGTCAGCTGCGCCCAGATCGATGCCTGCCAGAAATAGATATGATTATTTTCTTTATTTTTCAATTTATTATTACGATATTGTTAGAAATTACTTAAATATAATTCGATCACTTTTGCCAGGTCGTCCTGGACCTGCGCAAGCGGCCGGCTGGCGTCCACGACCACGCATCTTTCGGGCTCTTGTTGCGCACGCGATAAATAAACTTCGCGCGCCCGCTGAAAGAATTCCAATCGCTGGCTCTCGAAGCGATCGGTGCCGCCACGCTCACGAATTCTTTGCAACCCGATTTCAACCGGTGTATCCAGTAAAATCGTTAGGTCTGGCCGCAGACCCGACTGAATCAAATCCTCCAGCCTGGCAATGATCTCGAAGGGCAGCCCCCGTCCGCCACCCTGATAGGCGTAAGTGGCATCGGTAAAGCGGTCGCACAGTACCCAGCGACCATGATCCAGCGCCGGTCTGATGCGATTTTCCAGGTGCGCCGAACGCGCGGCAAATATCAGCAGCAACTCGCAAAGGTCAGGCAATGGTTCATCCGCCGTATCCAGAACCAGGTCCCGAATGTTCTCGGCCAGCGGCGTGCCGCCAGGTTCCCGCGTAACATCCACATCGATGCCCGCGTCCTGCAGTTTGCGCTGGATGAAATCCATGTTGGTGGATTTACCGACGCCTTCGAGCCCTTCCAGTGTTATCAACCGGCCAATCATGGTTTGTTCCTGTCTTGTCTGAGCTGCCGCAGGTAATCCTGCACAGCCTGGTTATGCTCCGCAAGCGTGGCGGAAAAGCGATGACTGCCGTCTCCTGAGCCGGTCGCGACAAAATACATGGCATCACCCGGTTCCGGGTGCATCACGGCGACGATCGCATCGACGCCAGACAATGCGATCGGGGTCGGTGGCAAACCGGCGCGAGTATAGGTGTTGTAGGGTGTGTCGGCATCGAGATGCCGACGGGTCAGATTGCCGTCGAAGATCGCACCCAGCCCATAGATCACGGTTGGATCGGTCTGCAGGCGCATGCGCTGTTGGAGGCGCCGCACGAACACGCCAGCGATAACCGGACGTTCGGCGGCCAGCGCGGTTTCTTTTTCGACTATGGATGCCAGCACCAGCGCTTCATGGGAGGTATCGAATGGCAACCCGGCCGCTCGTCCCTGCCATGCCTGCTCCAGTTGCTCCTGCAAAGAGACATGGGCGCGGCGCAGAATATTGCTGACCCGCTCACCACGCACAAAATGATAGGTCTCGGGCAGAAACTGCCCTTCCGGGTGCAGTCCGGGCCGGCCGAATCTGTCCATCAGCGATTCAATGCCGCCAGCGAGATTTTCCTGGATGTCCTGCTCCAGTGCTTTTTCGGCGGTCAGTGCGCTCAGCAGTTCCATGACCGTCCAGCCTTCGATGATCGTGAAACTGCGCACCAACACGTCACCCTGAACGAGCGCCCTGAGGAGGTCATCAGCCGTCATCCCGGGTGCAAGCAGATATTCGCCGGCCTTGATCCGGGTCGCAGCGCCAGAGATGCGTGCAGACAGCTTGAAGACCCGCGGGCAACAAAGTATTTCTCTTTGCGTCAGTTCCTGCGCCAGGCCAGCCAGGCTCATTCCAGAACCGACCAATAGCACCTCGCCGTCATCATCGACGCCCAGGCTGGTGTTCATGGCTCGGTCGAACAGATACAAAGTGGATAACAAGCCCAGAGCGGCGAGCAATAGAGCTATCGTCAGGCCTTTCTGCAGACGACTCATGGTGTAGCGCCCACCGCCGACAAACTGGATTTCAGTGCATGCTGGAGCCGGGTTGTCAGCGGGCCGGTGGCGCAGACGTGGTCGTCCAGTTGCCGGACAGGCCAGATCATAATCAATGAATTGCTGACAAATATTTCATCTGCCCGCCACAGATCGTCCACGGTCACTGCCCGTTCCTGTACCTCTATTTCCATATGCGCAGCAATTTTCAGGATTTGTTTTCTCATTACACCGGCCACGCCTGAATATTCAAGATCCGGTGTAAGCAAGACGCCGGAACGCACCAAGAACAGATTACTCATAGTGCCACAAACAACCCGGCCATCTGCATCCATCATCAGGCCTTCTGCGATATTCGGGTCGTCCCATTCTGCCCTGGCCAGCACCTGGTGCAATCTGTTCAAGGTTTTCAGCCCGGCAAGGACCGGGTCGTTGGCGAGGCGCGTCTCACAAAGCCTCACCTGAATGCCATCGCTGGCCCAGCTATCCGGATAATCCGGCCACGGATGCAAGCTGACGATGCGGCGGATTTTTATTTTTTCGGGTTGACGATAGCCGCGCCCCCCGCTACCTCGGGTCAGGATCAGCTTGATCACCGCCTTACCCTGATCCGGCAGCAAACCAAGAACTTCACGGCGCAGAACACCCAGGTCGGGTATCGGCAAGCCGAGTCGGCCGGCGCCGTGGCTGAGCCGTTCGAGGTGATCTTCCAGCAAGGCGATGCGGCCGTCCCCGGCGGCCATGGTTTCAAACAGACCGTCGCCATATTGCAGACCACGGTCGCTGGCAGGAACCGATTCACAGGCGCGCCCGTCTATGATGCAGCGGACGGTCACTCAGATAGCTCCCAGCGCCAGAATCAAGCCCTTGGCTTTTGCCCGGCTTTCCGCAAGCTCTTCCCGGGCGATCGAATCCGCGACAATGCCGCTACCCGCCCGCAGGCTGATCCGATCGCCATCTTGCACCAAGGTTCGAATCAGGATATTAAGGTCGACGCTGCCATCGCGATTCAGATAACCCATAGAGCCGGTGTATGCGCCACGCGGCGCACCTTCCAGTTGCGAGATAATCTCCATGCAGCGCACCTTCGGGCAACCGGTAATCGTGCCGCCTGGAAACATCGCCCTGATCACCTGCCCCGGCGAGACTCCCTCGCGCAGGCGGCCGCGCACGTTGGAAACGATGTGATGAACATGGGCATAGCTCTCCACGTTCATCATCTCGTCTACTTCGACCGTGCCCGGCCGGCACACCCGACCGAGGTCGTTGCGCTCAAGATCGATCAGCATGATGTGCTCCGCCCTTTCTTTCGGATGACACAGCAATTCCTCGCGCATCGCGGCATCATCCATCCGCCGATGATCGCGGGGACGGGTTCCTGCGATCGGCCGCGACTCGGCATAGCCGTTGGAAATTCTAAGCAGGCGTTCCGGCGAGGAACTGATGACAGTGTGGTCGCGCCAGCGGGCCAAACCCGCAAAGGGCGCCGGGTTGGCGTCGCACAAACGCCGGTACACCTGCGCCGGGTTGGTGCCCGGCAACAGTTCACCACGCCACTGGCGTGACAAGTTGGCCTGGAAAATATCGCCTTCGTAGATAAGTCGCCTGGCGGTCTCCACCGCATCGAGATAAGTCTGCTCAGGATCCTCTTGCAGTGCTCCGGACAGCAGCGGCCCTGAGGTTTCCTCCGGGAAGCCACCGGCAAGATCCTTGGAAAGTTGGTCGAGACAGTGTTCGTGGTCTTTCTCCGCGACCAGGTACATCCGACCGAGTTTTCGATCGTTGACGGCCGCAACCGGAATTCTGGTCGCAATGGCCACCGGCATCCCCGGGTATGTCTGCAGGCGCAGACTGGGCTCAACCTGGGCCGCCAGTTCGTAGGCAAGATACAGAAACCAGCCGCCGGTAAAAGGCAGTCCGGGCGTTTGTTCAGCGACCTGTTCCTTGCGCCAGGCGGTGTCGAGGGCAGACAGGAAATCGCCTTTCCGGCCGTCATTGAGCCTGAACTGCGCATCGAGGACAATCGACTCGCGCGGGAACGCAAACAGAATATCGAAGCGGCCTTGCGCGGTCCCGGATGCGACGCTTTGCAACAAATAGGGATAGCGTTCGGGGTTTTTTTGATGCAGCCACGCCAGGTCGACACCGGCCGATATGGTTTCAACATGGAAATGACGGTTGCTATCGCCACCGCCGGAAATCGACTGACTGGTACTTCGGGAAATCAATTGAGCTGTGCGAACACCAGCGTACCGTTCGTGCCACCGAATCCGAATGAGTTAGAAACTGCGACCCGCAGGTGCATCTCGCGCGCCTCGTTGGGAACATAGTCCAGATCACATTCGGGATCGGCATGTTCCAGGTTAATGGTGGGCGGTGCGACTTGGTCGCGTATCGCCAATATGCTGAATATCGCTTCGACGCCGCCTGCGGCGCCGAGCAAATGACCCGTCATCGACTTCGTCGAACTCACTGCCAGCCGGTAGGCATGGTCGCCAAAGGCCTGCTTGATCGCCTTGGTCTCGGCGATGTCGCCGAGCGGCGTCGATGTGCCGTGTGCATTGATGTAATCGACTTCATCGGGGTTCAACCGGGCATCCGCCAACGCATTTTCCATGCACAGGCTCGCGCCCTCGCCCGATTCCAGCGGCGCCGTCATGTGAAAAGCGTCGGCACTCATGCCAAAACCTATCAATTCGACGAGGATATTGGCGCCGCGCTGCTGCGCATGCTCCAATTCTTCCAGCACCAAACAGCCGGCACCGTCGGACAAGACAAATCCATCCCGTTCAGCATCCCACGGCCGACTGGCCCGTTCCGGATCGTCGTTCCGGGTGGACAACGCGCGGGCTGAACAAAACCCGCCCAGACCCAACACCGTTGCGGCCATTTCGCAGCCACCGGCAACCATCACATCCGCATCGCCATACTGGATCATCCGCATCCCGAAACCAATGCAGTGGGTCGCGGTTGTGCACGCCGTAACCAGGGAGACATTGGGCCCGGTCAGTTTGTTGCGGATGGAAACGTGCCCGGCCACCATGTTGATGATGCTGGAGGGAATGAAAAACGGCGATATTTTTTTCGGCTTACCCGTTTCGATGTACTTGTAATGGCTCGCCTCAATCGTTTCCAGGCCACCAATACCAGCGCCAACCGCAACACCGATTCGATGCCGGTTTTGATCCGTGATTTCCAGCCCGGAATCGACAATCGCCTGTTCCGATGCCACGATTCCGTAATGGATAAACGGATCCATTTTCCTGGCATCTTTCCGGTCGATGTAATCGCCAATATCGAAGTCCCGCACGGGCCCGCCAATATGCGTGGTAAACAGGCTGGTATCCATGCGCCTAATCAGGCCGATGCCACTTTTGCCGGACACGATGGTCTGCCATGCGTCGCTCACCGTATTGCCCACGGGAGAAACCATGCCCAAACCGGTGACTACTACTCGACGCTTGGTCAATTCTTCACCTGCACAAAACAGAAGTTCTTATGACGAGGCACAGCCGTTCCATGGCCGCGGCATGACACCACGATCAGGAGTCGGTATTTTTTTCTTTGACGTAATCGATAGCCAGCTGGACGGTGGTTATTTTCTCGGCTTCTTCATCCGGAATTTCGCAATCAAATTCCTCTTCCAGCGCCATCACCAACTCGACGGTATCCAGAGAATCCGCACCAAGGTCGTCAACGAAAGACGCTGCGTTGGTAACTTCTTCAACCTTGACGCCCAACTGCTCGGCGACAATCTGTTTTACCTGTTCTTCAATATTGCTCATCGTGTGCTCGTCCTCATCAGAAAATCGGTACCGCGGGCTGACAAGCCCACTGCGGCTGCTTATTGTATTTAAATGTCTTGGGGCAATCTAGCAAGATGCCAATCTTACATGGATTTCACGGCGTTTCTATGTCTTTACCCGTGATTGGGCTCAGGCCATGTACATCCCGCCATTGATATTCAGTGTTTCACCGGTGATATAGCCCGCCGACGGCGAAGCCAGGAAGCCAACCGCGGCGGCAATATCCTCCACGGTCCCCAGCCGCGTCAATGGCACCTGGTCAATCAACGCCTGGCGTTGCTGGTCGGTCATTGCGCGGGTCATGTCGGTTTCGATAATCCCGGGCGCGACCGTATTGACGGTGATGTTGCGCGATCCAATCTCCCGGGCCAGCGCCTTGCTAAAGCCGATCATGCCCGCCTTGGCAGCCGCATAGTTGCTCTGACCGGCGTTGCCCATCAAGCCGACCACCGAGGAAATATTGATGATCCTGCCCTCCCTCGCTTTCATCATGCCCCGCAAACAGGCTTTGCTCATCCGGTAAACGGAGCTGAGGTTGGTATTGATAATTTCATCCCATTCATCGCTTTTCATGCGCAGCAACAGGTTGTCGCGGGTAATGCCGGCATTATTAACCAGGATCGCCGGTGCGCCCTCATTCTTGCCGATGTCGCCGATCAAGCGATCGACGGAATCCTGATCTGCCACATCGAGTACCGCTCCGCGCCCGCCGATGCCCGCTTGCTCCAGCGTGGCGCTGATGGCGTCTGCGCCCTGCTGCGAAGTTGCCGTGCCGACAACCGTGGCCCCGAGTTCGCCGAGTCGCAACGCGATGGCCTGCCCGATGCCACGTGTTGCACCGCTGACCAGGGCGGTCTTCCCCCGCAGAATTTTTTCATTCATTTCCGCTTCCCGTCGCTGTTTTTTCCAATGCCGAGTGCAGGCTCGCCGAATCATAAACCGGATACATGCCCATCCCGCGATCGATCCTGCGATTCAGCCCGGCAAGAACCTTGCCGGGCCCGCATTCCAGCAGGCTGTCCACGCCATGACTCGCCAGGTATTGTACGCACTCAACCCACCGTACCGGCAAGTAAAGTTGCCTGACCAGCGCACCGCGAATTTCCGCCGCTGAGCCGCATACCTTTGCCTCGACATTTTGCACGACCGCTAAGGTGGGGGTTTGGAATCTGATTGCTTCAAGGCGCTGAGCCAGTTTATCGGCCGCACCTTTCATCAGGGCACAATGGGACGGAACGCTGACCGGCAATGGGATGGTCTTGCGCGCCCCCATTTGCTTCGCTTTGTCGATCGCCCGTTCGACCGCCGCCGCCTGACCGGCGATGACAACCTGTCCCGGCGAGTTGAAGTTCACCGCGGAAACGATTTCATCACCGGCGGCCTCGCTACAGGCCTGAATCACCTGTTCGTCATCGAGCCCCAGGATCGCGGCCATGGCGCCGCTGCCTTTGGGGACCGCCTCCTGCATCATCCGGCCCCGGTACTCGACCAGTTTCACGGCATCGGCAAAATCGATTACGCCGGCGCACACCAACGCCGTGTATTCACCGAGGCTGTGACCTGCCATCATGGTCGCGGGCTGTCCGTCAAGCTGTTGCCAGAGACGAAATACGGCAACCCCGGCCGCCAGCAGCGCCGGCTGAGTCACCGGTGTCTGATCGAGCTTTTCCGCAGGACCTTGCTGGCTGACCAGCCACAGATCGTAACCCAGCGCCGCGGAAGCCTCGGCGAATGACTCTTTCACGGCGGGGTGCGCGTCCGCAAGTTCGGCGAGCATGCCAACCGCCTGCGAACCTTGCCCCGGGAATACATATGCCAGCGACATGTTTCAATTCTCCTGATCTGTTGCGCCATCGTGGTACAACGCGTTAACGCGCCGCAATTAAAAGCGCACGATCATACAGCAGTCGAACGATTGTGCAGCCTCAGGCTCCACACACCGATCAGCCCGCCGACTATCCCGAACCAATGCGCATCCACGACCACCGGTCCTCCGCTTGCCAACTCACTGCCTGGCAGGGGTCCCACCAGTTGCTCATAGAACCCCTTGATCAACACCGCGCTCAGCAGGATCAAACCGTCTTTGTGTCCCTGGCGGAGCCTTTGCGTCGCCCCGGCGGCCAGCCAGCCATGCAGCACACCAGACAACCCCACATACCACTGCAACTCCGGCCGGAGCCAGACAAAGCCCATGGCGATCATCGCGACCGCGAAACCAGTTACCCAGGCCCATTGGCCCAGCGTGAACTCCCGTCCGAGCAGCCAGAACACGAGAATCAGTGCGGCCAGGTTCAACGCCGTGTGGCTGGCGCCCAGGTGTACCAGGTGAGCCGTCAGCAGGCGCCATATTTCACCCGCCAAAACCGCTTCACGGTCGTATTGAAACAACTCCCGCGCAGGATCGCCAATTGCCATGAAAAGCAAGCCCAAACCGGCTATCAGGATTGTCGCTATCGCAACCGGCTGTCCGGCAATATCGGCCAATTTGATCATGAAATTTCCTGCGCTCTGCTATCATGTACTCGATTAGGGAAGCTCATGAACAGATCAGAGATTCCTAGGCTAACGGTGTCTGACCTATGAACGCAATAAAACCCAAGCTCGGCAGTGCCGGTTTTACGCTGATCGAGATCATGGTGGTCGTGGTAATCCTCGGTATTCTTGCTGCGATTGTCGCGCCCAACATCATCGGCCGGGTAGAACAGGCTCGCGTCACCCGGGCCAAGACCGATATCCAGACCATCGAAGCTGCGCTAAAAATGTATCGAATCGACAACTCGAGGTACCCAACCACCGAACAGGGCCTGGAAGCGCTGGTGCGAAAACCCGCCGGCACCAATCTACCCAAGTACATGCCGGACGGATATCTGGAAAAACTGAGAAAGGATCCGTGGGGCTCACCGTATCAGTATCTTTATCCGGGACAAAACGGGCGACTCGATATCTACTCGTTCGGTGCCGACGGACTGCCGGGCGGCGCAGAGGATGACGCCGACATCGGCAACTGGAATCTCGACGAGTAACACGCAGGGCGGCCGCGGCTCGTATCTCTGCTCATGTTGAATATTCCAGCAAGCTCGGGACCGATCCAACGCGGTTTCACCTTGCTCGAAATTTTAGTCGTGCTCGTTATCATGGCGATCGGCACGGCGATGGCGGTTTTCTCCATAGGCATCCTGGACCCGGACCGGGATGTTGCGAGAGAAACCAAGCGCCTGCACTCCTTGCTGGAACTGGCGCAGGAGCAGGCGGTGTTCCAGGGGCGCACGATCGGTCTCGAGATCGAAGCGCAGAATTACAGGTTTTTTCTTTATGACCGCCGCCCCGACGATGCCGGCAACATGATCAGCCTTTGGGTGCCGATGGATGACGACGAAATATTTCGCCTACGGACCTTGCCTGAGGGCATCATTGTCGAGCTGTTCATTGACGACCGCGATGTACAATTACCGGTAGCCGACGACGACGACGAGGCACCGGCGCCGCAGATTATTCTACTGAGCAGCGGCGATATCAGTACCTTTGAAATTCACCTGTTCCGCGAAACCGGCGCGACCCGCTACCGACTGGCTGGTGACAATCGGGACGGTCTCGTGGTCACGGCCCCTGGCGAGGAATGAGCATGAACAGGCAGCGCGGCTTTACCCTGCTTGAGGTCATGGTCGCCATGGCGATCACCGCGCTTGGCCTGAGCGCCACCTACTACGCCGTCATGCAATCGATCGGGGCAATCGATCGTTTGCAGGAAAAGACCTTCGCCCACTGGATTGCGCTTAACCAACTGACCGAAATGCGGCTGCAGCCACAGGTTGCGGAGACTGGCGAAAATAATGGCGACGTGGAATACGCCGATCAAATGTGGGTCTGGCGCTCCAGGGTATCGGAAACAGGTGTCGACAATCTGTATCGGGTGGATATCGAGGTCAGCAAGGAAAACTCAGCGGACGATGTCGTATCGGATATCGTGGGTTTTATTGGCCCTCCTTTTATCGGTAACGGCCGCATGCTTCCCTGGTCTTCCGAGCCCGCCGGGGAAAGCTGATGACCGGAATCGGAAAATCCCGTTTGCCGGGCTTTACGCTGATCGAAATTCTTGTGGCGCTGGCAATTTTTTCGCTGATGGCGGTCATGTTGTTTGGCGGCTTTATCGCGATCAGCAACCAAGTGGACTGGTCACGCGCACGCGCGGACCGTTTGCAGCAAATCCAGACTTCGATGATTTACCTGAGCCGTGACTTTTCACAGTTACAACCCAGGCCGGTACGCTCGGAACTGGGCGATTTCAAAGAAGCGGCATTGTCCGCGGATGCCCGGAATATCTACCTGGTAGCGCTGACCCGTGGCGGCTGGAGCAACCCGGCTGGTATCCCGCGCAGCACGTTGCAACGGGTCGCCTATCAACTTCAGGACCGACAACTCGTACGCCTGGATTGGCCGGTGCTGGACCGGTTATCCGGTACCGAACCACGGCGGACAGCAATTCTTGACGATGTCGACGCAGTAATAATCCGCTATCTCGACGCGCAACTTGAATGGCACGAGAATTGGCCGCCACTGGGCAGTGACAACAACGTAGCTGCCTGGGTTCGCCCGCTGGCGGTGGAAATCAGCCTCGAATTGTCGGACCACGGGCGGATTACCCGTTTACTGGAGATCCGGGGTGGCTAAGCGAGCAGCGATAAAAAGCAAAACCAGACAGAAAGGCGTGGCTTTGCTGACTGCCCTGTTGCTGGTCGCGCTGGTAACCATACTCACCGTCAACCTGCAATGGGATACCCGTCTGGATATCAGGCGCAGCGAAAACCTGTTCGCGTCCGACCAGGCTCTGCTCTATGCGCTTGGCGCCGAAGCCTGGGCAAGCGAAATTCTCCAGGCCGACGCCAGGGATTCGGTCACCGACCACACCGGCGAAGACTGGGCAACACCGGTTCCGACCTTGCCGATCGAAGGTGGCGCCATCCGGGGATTTCTCGAGGACATGCAAGGCCGCTTTAACCTGAACAACCTGGTCGATAGAGGTCGACAGGTCGACGAAGGCGCGCTGGAACAATTCGAGCGTCTGCTTACGGTGCTCGAGCTGGACCCTGCGCTGGCGAGGATTACCGTCGACTGGCTCGACCGCGACCTGGAACCCGGCTTTCCCAGTGGCGCCGAAGACAGTTTCTACACGGCCCGGATTCCGCCATACCGCACCGCGAACCTTGCAATCACCTCCGCCAGCGAAATCATGGCGATCGGCGAAATGGATGCGGCCAGTTTCCATATCCTGGCTCCGTATGTTACGGCTTTGCCAAATGGAACCGCGCTAAACGTCAACACCGCCAGCGCACCGGTCCTGCGCTCCCTGTCCGACCAGATCAGCGACACCGTTGCCGAGAACCTTATCGGGGAACGTGGCGACCAGGGCTTCGATGGCCTCGCTGCTTTCGCCGACCTGGTCGAGCCCGAGATCATGCAGTCACTGGAATTGTCCAGCAGTTTCTTCAGGCTGACCGCCGATGTATCTATTGGCTCAACCCGGTTCACCCTGTACAGTTTACTTGAACGCAACAATGGCCAGTTGATGCCGGTCATGCGCACATATAACAGTGAGTAGAAACAG
Source organism: Pseudomonadota bacterium (assembly GCA_022572885.1). Taxonomy (NCBI): domain Bacteria; kingdom Pseudomonadati; phylum Pseudomonadota; species Pseudomonadota bacterium. The sequence goes on from JACZVC010000005.1 coordinate 96,219, forward strand.
GTCCTGATGAGCGAAACTCTGGTATGCAGACTGATCGAACAAGGTGCGCAGTGGGTTGCCATGGACTCCAATGGCGGACAACTCGGCCAGGTCAGAACAGGCGAGCTGCATGCGCTGTCGGTGGCGGCTATGCAAAAACACGTGATTTTGCTGGCGCCGGGCGCCGATGTCCTGATTACCAGCACAACGGTACCCATAAAAGGCGCCGCGAAAATGTTAAAGGCGATCCCTTTTGCACTCGAAGAGAATCTGATTGCCGATGTGGAAACGCAACATTTCGCGATCAGCAGGAAAGACAAGAACGGCAGTGTCGGTGTTGCCGTCATCGATAAATCCAGGCTTGAGCAACTGCTGGAAACACTCGAACAAGCAGGCATCGAGCCCGATGAAGTCATCGCGGAATCCCTGGGGCTGCCCTGGAGCGATGGCCGGTCGACGATCCTGGTTCGTGCCGACGATACGATCGGGTTGCGCACCGGCCGCTGGGCAGCGACATTTCTGGTTGGCCTGAAGCCGGCAGAAGTCATTGAATTCCTGCCAAAAGATCTGCCGAGCGATCGAGCTACGGTCTACTGTGATGAAACAGCCCTGGCATCGCTTGGGGACCACGCCGATCATGCCGCTATCCAGTTGCTCGAAGAAACAGATTTGCCGTTGCTTGCCAGCCAGGTTATTTCGGGACCATCGATCAATTTTCTACAAGGAAGCTTTGCACCCAAAACGCAGCTCATCGAAAAAATCAAACCCTGGAGACTGGCTGCTTCCTTGTTGCTGGCAGTATTACTGACGGTATTCGCCAAGGATATCCTGCGCCTGCAGCAAATCAAATCGGAGCGTCAGTCGCTCGATCGGCAGATGGCCAGTATCCTGACGACAACCTGTCCTGGCCAGACCAGGATCGTCAACCCGCTGAACCAGCTTCTGACTTGCACCGGCAGCAGAAACGCCACCGCTGCTTCGACCTATTTCCTGGAGACATTGTCCGTGGTCAGCGCGGCGTTGCCCCGTGACCTCGGCATCAGAATCTTGTCGATCAGTTTCGCCGACCAGAGTATGGAATTACGTCTGAACGTGCCTGACGTCGCCACGCTGGATAATATTCAGCGCACGGTCAACGAATTGGAGGATTTCTCCGCGGAAATAAAGAACACTTCCCAGGAAGAAAACCGGATCGAAGGTCGCATTCAGATTCACCGCAACGAGGATCAGGCATGACGCTGGCACAATGGATCAACGAAAGATCGGAGAGCGAGCGCAATATATTGCTCGGCGCTACCGCCCTGCTCCTGTTTCTGTTCGTCAGCATGGCGCTCAGTCCGATGTACAAGAGTCTGCAACAAAACGAACGGCGCGTGGCGCGTCAATATGCTGAACTGGATCAGATGAAAGCCATCGCCGGACAATCCACCCTATCGGTTACACAACCGACGACTACGAACGGGTCGCTGGTCATCCTGTTGCAAGACAGCGCTCGCCAGGAAGGGGTTGCCATTGCAACGATGCAACCTATCGGCGAGAACTCGATCAATACGCGGCTCGACGATGTATCTTTCAACGCAATGATACGCTGGCTTGCGGCGCTCGAATCGCGGGGCATCAGCGTGCAGAGCGCGTCCTTGCGCATCGGCCGGGAAAGCGGCACGGTCGATTCCAGCCTGCTGCTCAGAAGAAACTGACCGCAGCGTCTTTGCGCAGGACATGACCCGCTCAAACAAAAAGTTACTGGGCGTCGCGGTTGCCGCTTTTGTTTTCTTCCTGGCCGTCAATATCCCTGCCCAGGTCATTCAACCGTTACTTGCCGGGACACCGGCAAACATGAGCGGCCTGTCCGGAACCTTGTGGAATGGAGCGGCGCAGAATTTTTCTGTCGATCAACTACGGTTCGGAGCGGCCAGATGGCGCTGGAAACCCGGTGGCCTGCTGACGGGACGGATGGAATTCGATTTTCATGCGGGGGTTCCGGGTCAGCAATTATCCGGTCGGTTCGGACTGTCGGTCAACGGCCAAATCCACGCCAGGAACGCCAATCTCGAATTGTCGCTGACCCAGCTGGGCGCCATGCCATTCGGGACACAGGCCAGCATATCCGTAGCTATAGAATCGCTTGCCATGGCCGGCGACTGGCCAGAGCATGCGGCCGGAAGAATTCACCTGAATGACACCAGCATGAACATCCCCGGCAAGCTGGCCCTCGGTGATTTCGAAGGCCATTTCAGAATCGCAAACGGCGGCAACCTGATTGCCGACTTTTTCGATCTTGACGGTGCGCTGGAAATCGACGGCACACTGGACCTGGACGCCAGCGGCAATTATCAAGTCACCGGCCAGATCAGACCCCGCGGCCGGATAAACCAGCGCCTGAAAAACATATTGAATTTCATGCCCCGCGAAAATGGCGTGTACCAACTGAGTTTCAGTGGTTCTTTATAAATCCGGCTGCCATTCACGCCAGCCTTTTAGCAACGGAAAATAAAGCCCGACGCGAACGGGACATCCCTCCAGGTTGTGCATCAACCTGGCGTAACGATCGAGTTGACCCTGGTATCGCTGTTGCTGCATATCCAGGAAAACCTCCAGATCGCCGCCTTCATGGCGACTGGTTTTGTAATCGATGATCCAGCGCGTACCTTCATCATCGATGAATGTCCGGTCCAAAACCACGTTGACCAACTCGCCACCGAGAAATCCGCTCAATGCCTGTTCGCAACTTGCCTCGCGATGTGCCCCCAGGATCCACCGGCCCTGGTCATCGTCGAGGACGTTGGCAATCGATTCCTGCACGCTGTCGGTCGCAACGTCCAGGCCGGTTGCCGGCAGCCCCAGGGTCGTTAAATGTGTCCTGTAGTGTGATTTTTTTTCGCCGACCCGGGACCGGTTCCATTTATCCAGGCCTTCGCGGCCAATGAGCTCCAGCTCGGCGTGCACGACCAGCCCGATCATTCGCACCGCCTCCTTGGCCCAGTCAAACTCGATCGCAATGGCGCTTTCCCCGCTGTCTTCAGGCAATGGCGAAACCGTGTCAACCACTGGCAGGACCGGTAATTGCCAGCCGGCGGGCAGGCGTATCAGCGGCAATGGTGCGGGTCGTGGCCCGCTATCGGACCCGGCGGCCGGTTCCCGCGGCAGCATGTCGTAAACATCTTTCAGCACCGGCCACATGCGGTGCAACAGCGATTTTTTGGCTGCCCTGGCTTGCGGGTTTTTTGCAGAGACTATCGCATGTCCCAGCAGGTGCAGGCGTTTCTTTGCCCGGGTGCACGCGACATACAACAAACGATCGGTTTCATTCAGATCGCGCTGGTCATCGAGCCTTTTCAACAGCTTGAAAAACGGATCGCTGTCGTCGCCGGTCGCACTCAGCGGCGCCATCAGCAAATCCTCCTCGCCGCCCTGCTCCTCTACGACGCTGAGCCAACGCAACAACGGCCGGTTCAGGTCGGCGGGTTGCTTACCGATACCCGGGATGATCACGGTATCGAATTCCAGCCCTTTCGATTTATGGATGGTCATGATCTGCAGGCGGCCATCGGCCCCGGGGTCCGGCGCCGCGTACAGCTCGCCCAGTTTCTTTTCGATACCCGACAGGTCTGCCGGCTCGCCGGAGACGTCGTGTTTCTCAAGCAGGCGAAAATAGCTGTCCGCGTTTTCGATATCGGCGGACTCGCCAAGAACGGCGGGTCCACCCAACGCCAGCCAGAGATTCTCCACTCTCGCCCTGAGCCGGTAGCGTCCCCGTTCGGCCAGCGATTGCAGCAACGGACCACGAACACGCTGTAGCCTTACCTTGCCATCCGCACTCAGCTCATCCGGGTCGATCGCTTCCATCAGTTCGGCGACCGTTGCGCGGTGATCGGCGCCCATCAACACAAACAAGTCGGCAAGCGAGAGCCCGCACCAGGGCGCCCGCAGAACCGCCAGCCACGCACCGCGGTCTGCGGGGTGCAGGATGGCCTGGGTCAGCGCCAGCAAATCCTGGATCACCGGCCGGCCGGCCAGCGATTCCGTATCGATAGTCCGGAATGCGAGGCCCGCCTGGCGCAGCGCCGGAAGAATGCGTCGCAGGTGAGAGCGGCCGCGCACGAGTATTGCAACGCTGCCATCGGGGTCTGCGTCCAGCGCAGACGACACCAGTTGGGCAACGGTCGCCGCCTCCGCTGCTTCATCATTCCCCAGGATGGGGTGTACCGATACCGCCTCGCCAGCCAGTGCCGGCTTGTGCGCTACGGAAGCCGAGAACCTGACCTTGGCTTCCGCAAGATCTTCTACTCGCGGCATGATTTTGCCAAAAGCCTCGTTGAACCACTCGACCAGACCGCGTTGCGAGCGAAAATTGGTGCTCAGAACCACCGCTTCCAGCGGTATCCGGCCACCATCCAGCCCGTTACGGGCGCACTCCATGAACAAGGCAACTTCCGCTTCGCGAAAACGGTATATCGACTGCATGGGATCGCCGACCAGGAACAAGGTACGGCCGTCGCCAGGCTGCCATCCGGCAGTCAGCAGTTTGAGCATCTGCACCTGCTCGAACGAGGTGTCCTGGAACTCATCGACCAGGATATGCCGAATCCTGTAGTCCAGAAACAAGGCGAGGTCGGTCGGCCGCTCGGGCTCTCCCAGGGAGTTCAGGGCCGCGATCGCGACTTCCGTATAATCCACTTCGCCACGCTCGGCAAAAACCAGTTTTAGCTGGGCCGCGCATTGAGGCAATACGGTTAGCAGGCTTTCGAGCACCTTCCATTGCTCATCCGGATAGGCCTTGCGCGGCAAGGGCCTGATCTCATCGAGCTGGATCGCGAGTTCATCGTCATCGCGCAGCGCTTCCAGGAAGTCCTCCATATCGGCCTTGCGACTTTCCCCCGGGGGAAAACCGGTCGATTTACTGACTTTTTTGCGCCATTGCGGACCGCTCTTGGTCAGCAACAACAAAGCCGCGAATTGCCAGAACTCCAGCGTCTCGCTGTCCCCGATCCGTTCCTCGGTACAGCCGAAATCGTCGGCCATCTGAGGCGAATTGTGCAAAGCCACCATGATAAGTTCGGCCAGGGTCTTGCGCGAAGCGATGGTGAACGCCTGTCGCAGCTGTCCCACCTGACGATAAACCTGGCGTTCCAGCGCGCTTTCCAGCCCTTCGCGCAAGCCGCCCGCAGCCCCCATCGGCATGATCCTGCGCAACCAGTGGACACGCGCCTTCAGCATGTTGGCCAGCAAAGTCACTGCGCTCGTATATCGATTGTCCAGGTGCGCCAGCAAGCGGGCTTCAGGTGAATTCGCATCCTGCTCGGCAGCGCCCATCTGTCGTCTGGCGGCCTCCAGATACAGGGCATCGGGATCACCGGCAATGTTCAACGACAGCTCCGGCCCGGCCAACAAGGGTATACGCCTGGCGATGGCCGCGTTAAAACCATCGATGGTGGTCAACCGCAGCCTGGCGGGATGTTCCAGCAGCCGCCAACCCATTTCCTCATCGCGTCGCAGAACCTCCTCCGCCAGTTGCCGCCTGCGGATCTGATAATCCGTGGTGACTTCCTTCCGCTCACGCGCATCCTGTAAAGCCTCGAGAATGCGGTTGCGCATTTCACCGGCGGCTTTCCGGGTGAAGGTCATCGCCAGGATTTCCTCGGGCTTTTCGACCAGGGCGAGCAAACGGAGAAACCGCTGGGTCAGCAACTCGGTTTTCCCCGAGCCTGCCGGCGCCTGCACAATAAAGGAACTGTCCGGCGAGAGTACGCGCCGACGCTGTTCAGAATCGGCGATTGGACTTGCGGTCCAGTCTCTCCGGTTCATGAGCGCTCACCGGCATCGGGGTACTCCAGGATGCGACAGGCTGCGCTCAGATGGCAGTAATTGCATGCGCCGCGTATTGGATCCGTACGCGCATCGCCAGCCCTGAATGCCTCACCCAGGACATTGAGCCGCTTTTTCCATGCGGGCAACAGTTCATCCCAGCTGGTGGTTTCCTCTCCGCTGCGTCGACTGCCGTTGTATTTTTTCGCATTGGGAGCCAGCACCGCATCGGCAAGTATGCCGTCATAAACGCAGCTCTCGGCATTGAGCCGCGCGATACAAACCCCGGCGAGTGGCTTGTCGGACCCGACCGCATACACGGCCAGTTGCGGTTTGAATGGCCGCTCACCCAGCGAATCGAGGGCACTGTCCTTGCCGGTCTTGTAGTCGATGATCAGGCGGCGGCCGTTGTCGATTATTTCATCGACACGATCGATTTTCATGCCGATGGTCAAGCCGCCAACTTCGGTTACCACCAGTTCCTCGGTTTGCAACACGCGAAAATCCGCAACACGGGTTTTTTCATAGTCGAGCAGGCGCGAAATCAACCCTCGCTGGCGGTCTTTTTCAAGTTGCCTGACGCCATCACCGAACAGCATGGTTTCTGACTTCCTGAGTTGCCATGCCCGATCGAATCCGTTACCGATCAGGGTGTCCAGTTTGCTACTGGAGCATGCCAGCAGACCCTGAAGGTCTGTCAGGTGACGCCATAAGAATTCCAGCGTCTGATGGGCGAGATCGCCTTTCAGGCGTGGAGAAATACCGGGTTCGGGAGTGTCCAGGTTCTCAGCACCCAGCCGAACCATTGCGAATGCCCTGAACGGGCATTGCGACTGGTGGGTGAAAATTCCGCTGCCGCCCTTTTGCTTGCCAGTACCGGTGATCGGCGGACCCGTGAAATCATCCAGCGACTCAGTTTCCGAGGCCAGCAAGTTCCTCGCAAGCGGATTGGCCGCCAGGCTTTCCTGTACCATGGCAACGAGCGGCTGGCCGCTCTCGCCGGACAAACCGCGAAGCAGCGGGCTCACGCGACGCGGCTCATCCTCGACGATCTTGGCCCAGGACAACACGACATCGGGCGCGCTGTGACCAAGATCGCTGATCAACCGATCGGCAAATTCTATTGCGCGCTCGGCCGTCGCATCCGGCAGACCATACTTTTTCTGCAGACTCACTGGAATCAGCGGCGCCGGTTCCGGTGCTGCGGGAAACGATGCGTCGTCCAGACCACATATCCAGACTGCGTCAAAATTCGAACCGGCCGCTTCAAGCGTGCCCATGACCTCCACCGGCGCGGCAACTGCCTTCGGCTGGAACAAGGTAGCGGACGCGAGCCCGAGCAACCGTTCCAGCGTCTTTTGGGCCGAGAGAGCACCGGTTACGTTGCCGACTTTGCCCAATTCATTGAGCAGATCGTTCCAGTGCGCGGTGGCCTGGTACTCGTGACTGCTCAGACTGCGCTCGCCCGGCCAGCCAAGCCGGCCCAGCCAGTCGGAAAATTTCCCAACCCATTCGGCCGGCGCTGCGCGGCGGTCACCCGGCCGCTGTGCCTGCAGATCCTGCATCTGCTCCCGCAGATTTTTCAGATTTTCCTTATCCGAGCATTGCCACGCGATATTCGCCGGGCTGGCAGCCTCCATCCAGCGTGTACGGAATGCGACATCGAGCCTGGACCGTTGCCACAGGCTGGCGCCCGTTTGAAAGTATGGCGAGCGCAGAAAACGGCTCAGTTCATGGCTGTCCAGCCCGTTGATAACCAGTTGCAAAGCAAGCAGGGCATCTTTGAGCAGGGGCTGCTCCAGCGATGGGCGCCCTACCGATAGATGAAAAACCATGCGCTGTGCGCCAGTGCCCGGCAAATTTCCGCCGGGCTGCAGAATGCGAGCAAAAATTCTTTCGACGACATCCTGTTGTTGCGCGAGTCGGGGCACGATAATTCCCAGCGACAGATCGGCTTGTTCATTGAGGCGGTCGGCTGCCCACGTTGCGGCCGCGATCAGTTCCTGTTCCGGATCAACGCAAACTCGCAACTCACAGGTAGAGGTGGCAACCGCGCGCGACAGCGTCGAGACACGGACTCCAGCCGCGCGAAATTTATCCAGCAAAAACTGTTGCCGGGGATTCAGCTCAAAAAATCCAGCCAGGCGAATATTGCCGACCGATGGATCGCCATCGATTTGTTCGTCGAGCATCAGCGGATCGACCCAGTTCCGCTCCACCAGATATTTCTCATAACTGCTGATCCAGCCTGCCAGGCTCTGCGAGTCCGGGTTCGCATATGCCTTCAACTCGGCGTACGGAATCCGCCATTCCTGCATCAATCGCCAGGCTTTGCGCGCACTCCTGGCCAGCCTTTTGCCGCCTGTGATGTTCGAATCAGCGGCGATTATCTGCTCCCAGATACTGTCCGCCTGCGCTTCGCTGAGCAACACTTCGGCGAGTCCGTCACCCCGCGTCTTCGACCAGCAAGTGTTGACCCAGGTATGCCACTCAAGAATACGGGGGGTATGCCAGGCGCTTACACCTCTGTCATGCATTGCCAGCGCATATTCGTTGCGCAAGGATCGCGACAGCCGCTGGTTGGCGGTGACCACCAGACAACCGGCATCCAGCGCCTCAATCAATTTTGGATCCGGTGGCATCATTTGTCGGGCAACTCCGGCATTTGCTGTGGAGAGTAACCAATCCTGACCCGCAGTTCAGCATTCGGCGGCCATTGGCAATCGTCGGCAATAATGGTACGACAGCCCACACGGCTTGCCCGTTCTGGGCAATCGTGCTTCTATAGGTGGCGCCATTCTGACGGGAAATTAGCTTCTGCATGGATAGAATCCTGGTCTGCCTCAAACGGGCGGTTGACTATAATGTACGCATTCGCGTCAAGGCCGATGGCAGCGGCGTCATCACCGACGGCGTCAAGATGAGCGTCAACCCGTTCGATGAAATCGCTCTCGAGGAAGCATTGAGAATTCGCGAAAAAGGCGAAACCGACGAGGTCGTCGTCGTCAGTATCGGAACGGACGCCTATCAGCAGCAACTGAGAGTCGGTCTCGCAATGGGCGCCGATCGCGCGATACACGTGCGCACTGAACAAGCGCTGGAACCGCTGGATATTGCCCGCATCCTGGTCCGCATCGCCGAGGCGGAGAAGCCGGGTCTGATCATGCTCGGTAAACAAGCAATCGATGGCGACAATAACCAGACCGGCCAGATGCTGGCGGCGCTATGGGAACGACCGCAAGCAACCTTTGTCTCGGAATTGACCCTTTCAGCGACGACCGCAACCGCAGTCAGGGAAGTGGACGCCGGTCTTGAGACCATCGAGTTTGACCTGCCCGCCGTCGTCACCAGCGACCTGCGCCTGAACAAGCCCCGCTATGTGAAAATGCCGGATATCATGAAGGCGAAGCGCAAGCCGCTGGCCACGACCGAACTTGACGAGTTGGGCATCACTCCGCAAACACGGCTTACTGTTTTACAGACCGCGGCGCCACCGGCGCGGCAAAAAGGAAAAATCGTTGCCGACGCCGCCGAACTGATCACAGAACTGAAACGGATGGACCTGGCCTGATGGGCAGAATCCTGGTTATCGCCGAACATGACGGCAGTGAACTGAATCCAAGCACCGCCCGCTGCCTGAGTTGCGCCGGTGAATTTTCCGGACTGGACTGTGACATTGTCGTCCTGGCCAAAGACGGCCAGCGAGTCTGCGAACAGGCCGCTACCCTGCACGGTGCCAGTACTGTCATCCGCGTGGACAACGATGCGAATGAACATGCCCTGGCCGCCGTTCACGCTCCACAAATAGCAAAGCTGGCTGAGGAATACAGCCATTTGCTGGGCCCATCGACAACCTTTGGCAAGGATCTGATGCCCCGCGTCGCCGCCTTGCTCGGTGTTGCCCAGGTCAGCGATATCATGTCAGTGATCTCGCCCCTCAGTTTTCAACGACCCATTTTTGCCGGCAACGCAATCGTTACCGTCGAAACCCGGGCACAGGATAAGGTGGTGGCCACCGTACGCACCGCTTCCTACCCGGCCGCCGCCGGCGGCGGCAACGCCATCATCGAATCGCGGGCGCTCGATGTCGAATTGCCAACCCACACCAGATACCGCGGCACCAGCGGTTCGGGTAACGGCGGCCGTCCCGATCTGCAAAGCGCTTCCATTGTCATCTCCGGTGGACGGGGGGTCGGCAGCGAGAAAAACTTTGCGCTGATTTACCAGCTTGCCGATCGCCTCGGCGCCGCCGTCGGCGCATCGAGGGCCGCGGTCGACGCCGGTTATATCGCGAACGACCACCAGGTCGGTCAGACCGGAAAAATCATTTCCCCCGATCTGTACATCGCGATTGGCATATCGGGTGCGATCCAGCACATTACCGGTATCAAGGACGCCGGTACGATCGTGGCCATCAACAAGGATGCGGACGCGCCAATTTTCGAAATTGCCGATATCGGCCTGGTTGGCGACCTGTTTACCATCATCCCCGAGCTAGAAAAACTGCTTTGACGCGAGCTTAGCCGCCAGACCTGGAAAAAAAAGCACGGATAAAGAACATGCACAAAAGAATCTGGAGTTTCCTCGCGGTGCCGGCCATGTTGGCTATACCGCTGACGGCAATCGCCGAACCTGCGTCCACACCGGACAACCCGGTGTTTTTCAGTTTGCTGCCGCCACTGTTCACGATCGGACTGGCGCTGGCGACGCGCAGCGTTATCCCGGCATTGTTTCTCGGCGTCGTGCTCGGTAGCTGGGGACTTCACGGACTGGACATTGCCGGGCTCTGGCACGGTACGCTGGACAGCGTCGCCGTTCATGTCACCGGCGCCGTGGCGAACCCGGATCACGCAGCGGTCATGGTTTTCTCTTTCATGATCGGCGGGATGGTTGGCATCATTTCAAGGAACGGCGGCATGCAGGGCATCGTCGAAACGCTGATCAAAAAAGCGGACAACCGTCGCCACGGACAACTGGCCACAGCCGGCATGGGCATCGCGATATTTATCGATGATTACGCCAATACGCTGGTCGTCGGAAATACGATGCGGCCGGTTACCGACAGGTTGAGAATATCGCGAGAAAAACTGGCCTATATCGTGGATTCGACCGCGGCGCCGGTTTCCTGTATCGCGCTGATCACCACCTGGATTGGCTACGAGGTCGGTCTGATCGGTGACGCATTGCGCCAACTCGGAGCAGTCGACGTTTCCGCCTATGAGGTGTTCCTGACATCCATTTTGTACAGCTTCTACCCTTTCCTGGCGCTCTTAATGGTTTTTGCCATAGCGTACACAGGGCGCGATTTCGGACCGATGTACGATGCGGAGCACAGGGCTTTGACCACCGGCCAATTGCTTGCCCCGGGTGCGACGGTGGATGACTCGGCCCAGAAAGACAACAGTTTTACGCCGCCAGACGATTGCCCCAAACGGGCCATTAACGCTTTTTTGCCGATCAGCGTCCTGGTCGTCGGCGTGATCGGCAGTATGTACATGACAGGCGTTGCCGAGGTCGGCCATGATGCCGGGCTCCGCGATATCCTGGGTGCCTCCGATGCTTATCTCGCCCTCGTCTGGGGCTCTTTGCTGGGCGTCCTGACGGCCACGATCCTGAGCCTGGTCCAGAAATTGATGACCCTCGAACAGATTATCGAAGCCTGGTACAAAGGCGCACGCGGCATGTTCCTGGCCATGATTATCCTGGTCCTGGCCTGGTCGTTGTCCAACGTTACCACCTTGCTTGGCACCGGACCCTACCTGGTCGGCATGCTCGGCGACAGCTTGCCGATCGGTATGCTGCCCGCGGTTACCTTTGTCGCCGCCGCTTTTACCGCCTTCGCAACCGGCAGTAGCTGGGGCGCGATGGGCATACTGATGCCTTTGGTGATTCCGCTGGCATGGGCGATGCTGGGCGGTACAGACCCGACCCAGTCGGCAATTTTCTTTTCAACCGTTGCCTGCGTGCTTAGTGGCGCGGTCTGGGGCGATCATTGTTCGCCGATTTCGGACACGACCGTCTTGTCTTCTCTCGCTTCTTCCTGCGACCACGTCGACCATGTACGCACGCAGCTGCCATACGCGATGACCGCGGGCACCGCAGCGCTGCTCCTTGGCACGGTGCCAGCAGGTTTTGGCTTCCCCTGGTGGGCCAGCTTGTTGTTGGGAGCAGGCGCCATTCTTGCCGTCATTCGATTTGTCGGCCGAAAAGCGGAGCATCAACCAGCGCGGTCTTAAATACAATGTCCCGTACGACAGGCCAACGCCACGGATCTAAAAACGGCGGATTTTCTAAAGATCTGGTTTATTGTTCCCAATTTCCAGGCGTCAATTCGAAAAAGCATGAATCAAACACTCAAACGCACAGGCAAAATCCGTATACTGCAGTGTCTTGAGAACAAGGATTGTGATCATGACCCGTTCGGATAAACGCGTTGCCGCAACGCTCAAAAACTGGTTGACCAGCATTGACCAGCACCTGAAGTTTTCCAAGCTCGACGATGATGAATACCAGGCAAAGCGAAACTGGCCGAAGCATCGACGGCCCGCCCCGGAATTGCTCGAACTCGCGAAGAAGCGGGTAGTCACGCTGGCCAAAAAGCTGGAAAGCGAGGTCAACGCCGGTAACGGTTCGTTTTCCCAGAGTCTCGAGTTGATGCGGGTACTTGCCAACATGGTCGGCAGAGAAAGCGGTGAGCGATTTATTCCATTGGTCGAAACCGACAAATCCATTCAGGAGGCGGCCGAGAAAGGACAAAAAAAACACCCGGAGAGACGCGATTTTGTGATGCGGCAGGAATTGATCCGACTGGTCGTGTCCGATTCCATTCGCTTCCTGAGCTGGGGGCGTGACTGGCATGAATTACCCGAAGTGATCTGCCGGCTCGACGGCCGCCCGAACAAAACCATTACCCGGCGCATCCTCAAGGCCAATCGGGACGTCATCGAAAAAGAAGCGATGGGTGGAGTTTGAGGCTTTAGACTGCCGCCAAATTTACAATCGTTTCTTCATGTCATTTCGAGGAAATGTTTCCGCGGAAATATTTCTGGTCTTGGCTGGTCAAGGTGGCTCTGCGGGGTCGGCTTTCTGCCGAGGCTGTGTGAAAACTCATCAGTCTTGGCGACCGATGGGACAATGCTTCACTTTGCCAGTGCGCAGCAATCATAGAATGATCTTACAGCCAATATTGGTGTTGGAAGAAAGTGTATTCGGCAAGGTTTTACCACCTTCTTTTTCAAATTCTGGTTTTCACACAGCCTCGGCCACAAGCGGACATTCCGTGGCATTGTCGAATTGAGATCCAAAATTCCTGCACATCGTTCGGGGTCAGAGGTGCGACCACCAACCATCTGGGATTTTATTGCTCCGGGCCGACGAGTGGAACCACTATTTCCGGTACTGGTCGAGAAGCTGCTGGAAACGTGTGTCATCAGCCAGAGAAGCGAACTCGGGGCTGGTCTCGATTGTGATGAAGTCCGAATAACCATCGGCAAGAGCCTCTTCCAGTCTTTCGAGACCTTTCTGTATGTCGCCCAGCGCCAAGTGAGTTCTACTTATCCTAACAAGCACAGCCGGGGTTTGCTCCGCCTTGTTGAACGCGGTCAGTGCTTGGTGGTAGTTGCCCTGCTTGAAAAATATTCGGCCGATCTTAACATGGGCACTGTTGTGATCGGGATTGAGAATCAGAGCATACTCATACGCAGAAATGGCATCCGCAGAGTGCTCTTGAAAGCGAAGTGCGTCACCAAGGATAACGTATGCCCAGAAATAAGCCGGAGTAAGTCGAATGGCCTCGCGTGATGCCTTTTCAGCCTCTGTCGCACTTGGTGGTTGCAGCCTATTATATGCCCAGGCTAGATCACACCAGGTATAGCCGTTCTGAGGATCCAAGCTTACAGCTTCGCGAAATTCATCGACGGCACGTACATAATCACCACCTGCTCCGTGTGCAAGGCCCAAGGCCAAATGAGGTTCAGGGAGACTCGTATCCAGCGCAAGCGCTTCGGTGGCGAAAGCATGTGCAAGCAGCAATTGTTCTGGAGCAGATTTGCTTCCAAATAATACATAATTGCTCTCGACCATCGATAGACCAGCTACGGCTAACGAATAATTCGGATCGAATTCGAGCGCCTGCTGGAAATGATTGCGCGCCGCATTCAGCCTCGATTCGAAATTGTCTGACCGGTAATGGAAGGATTCGATTATCGTCCAACCCCGCAAAAAAGCATCGTAAGCCTCGAGGTTTTCGGTATCGTGCCGAGCGATGGCCTCTGCCTCTTCGGGGCTTAAGTGAATATCAAGGGCATCGGCGATTTTTAGGGCAGTCTGTTCCTGTAAGTCGAACACGTCCTGCAATTCGCCGTCAAAGTTCTCCGACCAAATGTTGAAACCGGTTGATGAATCAATCAACAAAGCGCTGATTCGTACTCGACTACCAGATCTGCGTACAGTGCCCTCAAGCAAATAACGCACCTTTAGTTCCTGGCCAATCTCGTTTATATCTTCCTTTGTCTGAAAGTACGAAACTACTTGAAGATTCTGTATCCGCGACAATCTGCTGATCAGTTCTGCTGTCATCCCCTTGCTGAAATATTCGTTGTCCGAGTCAGCACTCAAATTCTCGAATGGAAACACGGCAATAGAGTTTTCGGGAACATTCGTTGCCTGAATAGTCGTCGGGGTAGTGTCCCGCGTGCCGACAATTTCCTGTGCCAGACCGAAAGTGATAATTCCGACGACGATCGACAGCCCTGCAAGAATAATGTAATCAACTCTTTTGAGAGACAAATCGCTCGGCAGCTCAGAATCGACGACAGGGGTTCGTACGATTCCATTGGCTGTGATGTCGTACTTCCAGCCGAGAATCAGGGCCAAAGGAAACCCGATAAATGCCCCGATCCAAATGTATCGCAGCGCCTGCTCAGGCAGCTCAAAAGACTCAAAGGCCAGGTCGGCAACCTGCAAAACTACCCACACGCCCACTAAATAGATAGCCGCTACACGAAAGACCTGGCGGCGGCGCAGCTCACGGACAAATTGCCATAGCCGTTTCATGCTTGAAGTTTAGAGCATCTGACCTATTTCATGGAGAAAATATATGGTTTAACTGAGACAATGGAATGACGGCAGTTATGGGCATCAGTCCGGTATTTTTTCGCTTGATGGCCGCTTTGGGTCGTTAGCGGCCCTTTGGACTGATTCTAGCTTAATGTCCGCTTTTTCCGAATGCGGACGTTCAGACTAGTGAAAATGGCATGAAATTGAGGTCCGCTTTCGGCCACAAGCGGTCATTCGTAGTAACTCCCACCATCCACTCACATCTAATTTTTCAACTCTAGATCAATCAATCGAATACTGTTTTCAAGCGCAGCCTTGAGAGATTTGTAGGCTGTGATGGCTTCCAAATGATCCCAATGTTCCTGAATCAGAATGCCCAAGAATTCTGGATCGCGTAGTAGCGCTGTATGGTCCTGCTGCTCAGCTATCGGGTATATCGGTGGCGTCGGCGCCCTCCCAGTGCCGGGTCGTCCTTTTGCCATCGTATTGGCAATCTGACTGAGTGATGAATGAGAGTTGAGGAAAGGGATGACTACATTGCGAGTTGTGTCCTTATCGTTTAATTCAGATCTTGTAGTAGAGTCATATCTACTTGGCATGCTGGCAAGGACGCGGCGCAAATCCTCATTCTCAATCAATGAGAGCCCGCCACTCTGCAAGAGGCCGTCGATTGCCCCTCTGGAATACGCAATATTTTGCCACCAGGTTAGGTCTCCTAGTAGCTCATCGAATACGTCTGACTCTAACGACGTTCGCGCAACCGAAGCATCAAAAATTCTGAGAATCGAGTCGACAACAGCATCTCGATATGACAATTCGATTTCGATCAGGCCCAGATTCTGCTCGAACTCTGACTTAAGACCCAAAAGGATACCTTGTTCCTCGCCCCAATCTTGATAATCGTCCCACCACGCCTCAATTGAGAATGCTAAAAGAATACTGACGACAATTGCTGCACCCTCCGCAGATATGCGCTTCCATTGGATATTGTTGGTGTT
>JACZVC010000006.1 GCA_022572885.1 Pseudomonadota bacterium
GCTGGCGCCGGGTGGCAGTGACAAGTATTCCGTCGATGGCTGGTTGCGGCAACGCAATACACCATGAGCGGTTCGTTACAGCGAACCAGGCCTGAAACTATTCGGGCAGGTTCACCTCGAACTTGATTGCGGCCAGTTGAGCAGGGGATTTGCCGAGTCTCTTCAGCAGCTTCGGCCAACGGGGGTCGTCGTAAAGGTTGGTGTACAGGGGGTTAACAATAATCCATGCCGACCCCGAATCGCCTCGTTCAATGGTCTTGTCAATCCAATCAAACGCTGCGTCGGTATCGCCCAGAAATGCCAATACCCCGGCAATACTGAAACCCCAGTCGTCGGCATGATTGTCAATCAAGGTCTGTAACGCCATGTCGGCTTCGCGCGTATTGCCCAGAGCGAAATTTACGATTGCAAGGCCGACAAGCCGAGACCCATCATCGGTTTCCTTTTCAACTTCAACCAGCGCAGCCTCGGGTTTACCTACTTTCAACAAGGCCGCACTCAAAAGATATTGCGCACCTCCGTATTCAGGACTCAGGCTCAACGCTTTTCGGTAGTTGGAAATGGCCTCGTCGTATCGTCCCGCGCTTACCAGTATAATGGCCAGGTTGACAAGACCCACCGGGTGAACCGGGTCGCGAACGTTCGCGTATTCATTCAGTGCAATGGATTCATCAATACGGCCAAGTGCGTGCAAGAATGAAGCGGCGTCACCAATGCTTGTCGTGTTGGTCGGATCCAGCAAAAGACCGCGCTCGAACGATCTTGCGGCAGCTTTCATGTCACCATCAAAGAACGCTTCGATCCATCCCAACTGAATGTACAGGCGGCCGAAACCCGGGTCCATTGCCATGCCTTTCAGCGTCAGGGTGCGAGCGAGTTCATACCCGTCTTCGAAAGGTCGCTCGTCGGCATGCGCCTGGTTGATATACACCGTGATGAGGTCGTCCATGGCGGGGAGATAGTTGGAATCAATCGCCAGCACTTGTTCGAGCAGTTGCTGCGATTGCGCCAGGCTGTCGGCAGTGTTCTGCCGGCGCAGGTGGCGCGCTCTCAGAAAAATCGCGAAAGCTGCGGGATCTGTTGTCCGCGCTTTTGGCGCATTCCCCAACAGCTTTATCTTGAGCTGCTCCACGACCATCGCGGCAATTTCATCCTGTATGGCAAAGATATTATCCAGCGTGCGGTCATAGGTTTCCGACCACAGGTGGGTGTCGGAGCGCGCCTCGATCAACTGGACGGTGATGCGAATCTGGTTGCCTGCCTTGCGTATCGAACCTTCGAGAATGTTGGCGACGTTTAACTCACGTGCCACATCGGTTAGTTTGAAGTCCTTGCCCTTGTATGAAAATGCGGAGCTACGCGATACCACCCGCAATTCCGGTATTTTCGCCAGCAGGTTCAGTAGTTCCTCGGCGATGCCGTCCGAGAAATACTCCTGGTCACCGTGTGGAGACATATCAACGAAAGGCAGTACCGCAATGGACTGGTCGCCGTAGGACTCTACCAATGCTGCCGAACGGCCCTCCTGACGGGCCGCTTGCTCGATGGATGCTTCGCGGGATTCCGAAAGCACGAACTTGTCGAAAGCGAAGTAACCCAGGGCCAACGCCAGTACCACCATGATGACGCGGTCCAGCTTCTTGCCGGTTTGCGAGGTGATCGATTGTGCGCGGTCGATATCCTGCTCTTTCTTCAGGCCTTCCGGTGTGAGTTCGAACGCCCAGGCAAAGACCAGTGCGGGAATAATGCCGATGGCCAGGACGATAGTGACGGCGCGCAAGGCGGCGTCACCGAAACCGAACGCCGGAAAAATCGTCTCTACCACCTGGATGATCAGCCACGCACCGACAACGTAGGCAGCGCCTACGCGGAGGACATTACGGCGTTTGAGTTCATTAAACAGGGACAATGGCTGACTTCTTGATGGCCGCTACTGCTTGCAAGCGTAGCCAATATATTTCCGCAATACCAACACTCGCGTTTGTGGTCTTTCTGGACTATATTTTGGCCATGCGCAGCCTGGTTGCCACAATTGCATTGATCTGCTCTTTTAACGTCGCCGCGATCGAGCCACCGACCGAGGAGGAACTGGCCGGGGCGCAAGAAGCGCCGCTGGAATTTGGTGAGGTGGTCGTTACCGGTAGCCAGTTCACTTTTGAGCAGGAGGTTGCGTTTCGGCTGGTGCGATATGCCATGGACACGCCACGCAGCGACAAACGAGAAGACCGCGATAAATGGGTATGTTGGATTGACCGGGACGTAGGGAGTCGTTTGCGGTATCTGTCCTGCGCGCGCAATGGTGATTTATGGGCCCTGAGGCCGGACAGGCATACTCTGTTGCCGGCCAACCGCAGAGCAGGTTACGGGACGATCATGGTTAGTACCCGGCCGGTTAACAAGAGAAAGTTCAAGAATATGCTGGCAACGATGCACGGCAGCGACGAATTTGACCGGGAATTTGTTTCGATGGCGCTTGCCGGGCAAAGGCCGCCCCGCGACATCCCCAGCGAAGACGAGCTCGACCGTTTTGCACAGGCTTATCGGGCGGTGGTTGATCTGTCGAATGCCGATGACGACACGCTGGAAGCCGCTATCCAGGGCGCTGGCCTGTCTCTCGGCCGCTACAACCGGATCGTTGACCTATTGAGCGCTTACCAGAGCATTGAGAACGAGGTCGCTATCCGGTTGAATTCAATGTCTGGGCCAGGCGACTAGGAAAACAACCAAAACCTGAGCCATAATCACGCCCTGAGTGTGGAAGAATTAAACAAATTCCCGGGGCAGTTTTCGGTGCGAGTCAACAAACAGGCAAGACAATTACCCGGTTCCAGTAGCGACACGCTGCTGCATGGCGATCGAATTCTCGGGGTATTGGTCAACCCACGCAGTCGCCGCAACAAGAAACACCTGGACGAAATCATCCAGGCTGTCAGTAACTGCTCCAGGACTCATTATCGGGTCGTTGATCAGCCGGGCGATATATCGAAAGTCCTGGCAGAGTTCGCGGCTGAGTCGGTCAACCTTTTGGCAATCAGCGGTGGAGACGGGACCGTATCTCGAATCCTGACGCATCTGTACGCAGAGCGGCCCTTCGAAACCATGCCTGTCATTGCCATCCTGCGGGGCGGCACGGCGAATATGATCGCCGGAGACGTTGGCTCGCCTGGCAGCGTGGCGTCTGCTTTGCAACGCTTGCGAGTATGGATAGAAAACGGCGCGGGGCAAATTCATTTACAAAGCCGGCCGGTGCTTCGAGTCCAGCCTGGCGAGGGCCAGCCCGATCATTACGGGATGTTCTTTGGCGCCGGAGCGGTTGTCCAGGGCATCGAATACACGAACGAGAATATTCATTCGCGCGGTTTGAAGAGTGAATTCAGCCTGGGCCTTGGGCTGGTGAGATCCATGTGGGGGATCGCCCGCCAGGACCCCAGGTTCATCCGCCCCGTCCATATAGCCATCGGCGTCGATGGCAATACCGTTGCGCCCCCGGAAAGTATCGTTATGACGCTGGTCAGCGGTCTGGAGCGCCTGTTCCTGAACATGCATCCTTACTGGGGTGAAGACAATGGTCGACCATTGCATGTGACGACGATCCGCAGTCCGGCCACCCGATTGCTCAGAAACCTGCCGTCCTTGTTGCGCGGCAAACCAAATCGCTATTTGTCCGAGGATCAGGGGTACCTCAGTTATAATGTCGAGAGCATAAGTCTGGATTTTGACGGGCCGTTTACACTGGATGGAGAGATACTGCATGCCCACATTGGATCCGGGCCGGTCGAAATCAGCACAGCCGGCGAGCTCGTTTTTCTTCGAATCTAAGCCCGGCGAATCAGGGAAGCTTTGATGAGTGCGCATGCTGAATCGTCAAGTTCTCGGGAACTGGATATCCTGGTCGCCTTTCTGCTTAGCCACCACGGCGGCGCGGTCAATGCGATTTTGTATTATGGGTCTTGCATGCGAAACAAGGACCCGTTTAATGGCATCGTTGATTTGTACCTGATTACCGATGGTTACAGGGCCGTCTACTCGAGCAAATTTCACGCATTTTTGAATTGGGTCTTGCCGCCAAATGTTTTCTATAAAGAAATGGCTGCGGGAGACCGAACTCTGCGCGTAAAGTACAACGTGCTATCGATTGCTGATTTGCAACGCGGCCTTTCCAGCCGGGCAATGCATTCCTATTTTTGGGGCCGGTTTACCCAACCTGTAGAGATTCTCTGGTGTCGTAACGAGGCGATCAGGAGCAAGACGGAAGCGTGTCTCGGCCTCGCCGCAAAAACATTCCTGGAGCGTGTCCTTCCCGCCGTAGCAGATTCCGGTTCAGTCAGTGATTTGTGGGCACAGGGATTGCGCCTGAGTTATGCAGCCGAGCTGCGTACTGAGGCGCCTGGTCGTGCGCAAGAATTGGTTGACTATGATTTGCAGCACTATGTTGAAATGAGCATGGCAGTAGCCTCATCGATCAGTTTCCCGCTGGAAATAACGGGAGCGGGAAAAACTGCCCGGTACACGGCGACAGTACCGGCATCCAGACGCTTTTTTGGACGGTTTGCATGGGTAGTTCGCAGGGTACAGGGCAAAATCTTGTCGGTGGCTCGCTTGCTGAAGGCGTTGTTTACATTCGATGGCGGTCTGGACTATGCCGCCTGGAAGCTTGAACGCCACACCGGGCAAGCAGTCGAGATTCCAGATCGGGTGAGGAAGTATCCCCTGATATTTGTCTGGGGCTTATTGTGGAAGCTTTACCGGCGGGGAATTATTCGTTGAACCGCGGGTCACATTATTGATTGAACTGCATAAAGTCCCGTGTCAACCTGTAGGTTCGGTAATAAAAACCGCAACGGGCGCGATCTCCAAGCTGATCTTCCATGGCACAAAAACACTTTCTGATTCCGGCATGGCTACTTGACAGGCTACCAGCACTTCGCAAGTTTGGCTGGATGCTGGAGGCTGTCATTGCCAAAGCTCTGGTGGGATTGTTGCGAACCATGCCGCCGGAGCGTGCTGCCAGGCTAGCGAACTTTCTGTTTAGAAATCTAAAGCCAGTACTTCCCTTTAGCAATAAAATTCGCGGTAATCTGACAATCGCTTTTCCGGAAAAAGACAAACGGGAAATAGAAAAAATCACTCGTAGTGTTTGCGGCAATCTGGGCACCACCGTTGTGGAGCTGGTGTTGGCAGAGCGTATATGGGCAGAGCGAGATGAACGCATAGAATTTGTCATGGAAGACGGAATCGACCTTGGCAAGTACCGTGGCCGGCCGGCCGTTATGATAATCGGTCACATTGGCGCATGGCAGATCGGCACTTTCGTTGCCGCACGGTACAACTTGCGAATTTCCTCCGTTTACGCTCCGGAGGAGAACCCTTATATGGAGAACTTCGTTCTCCGGCTGCGATCGGCGTTGCCGTGCCGCTGGATTTCCCGTGACGGTTGCATGCGCGAGCTGACCAAAGAGCTCAAGCAAGGGAATATTGTGGGCCTGGTATCGGACACACGTCTCGACAGCGGCGAACTGGTTCCTTTTTTCGGCGTACCGGTGCCGACAAATACGACTGCCGCACGCCTTGCGCTGCGTCACCAGTGTGATTTTTTCCCGGTAAGGGCCGAGCGCCTGCCAGGGATGAGATTTCGTATCACAATTTGCCGGCCGATTCAGCCCGCTGATCCAAGCGCACCCACGGCTGAACAAGCGCGACAAATGACCCAAAAAGTATTTGAGCACTTTGAGGAATGGATTCGCGAAGCCCCGGACCAATGGATGTGCTTTGGCCGGCGTTGGCCGCATGAGGCCTATACCCATGGTTCGCCGGCAATAAAATATCGCGACCGACGGTAGCGGTCCTCTGGACTGGCATAAAGCGGGCCCGGTTTCTTTTATTCGCGAGCTTGCTCAGGATTCAGCGGTGCATCCCGGATACCCTTGGAAACGAGCAAGCTGATGCCAATCAGGGTTACTGCCGCCGAGAAACAGGCCGCAAAACCCGGGCCGAGCAAACCGATGGATGGAGTGATCGCAACAAAAGCGATCACGTAAAGCACCGCGCTGATCGCATACAGCCATAGGATCTTGGTGGCAAGACCCATGGCGTAACCCCCCGTGCGAAGCATGAACACCATGAGTTCCAGGGTTGCCGCAAATAACAACAGCGTCATCAAGGGCGCCGCATCCGCATAGTCCGGCCCAAGAATGCTGGTTAACAAGAGGCGGCCGCCGAAAATTGAAGCGCTGATGAAAACGATCCCAAACACTCCCGACACAAGCACTATGCGTAACAGTATCGAATGAAAATTAACGGTATGCCGAGTCCACAGGCGCACCAGGTTCGGGAACAAGACCTGTTGCAGCAAAGCGCCCGGTTTGGACAGGATTTTGGTGGCTTCACGCGCAATGCGCAGCAAACCCGCGCCTGCCGCGCCGAGAATCGCGCCTGCAAGTAAGGTGGGCGCTTGTTTTTGCACGTTATCGAGGTTCGATTGCAGGTAAACGACAGATAGAAATGCCCGGAGGCCGGGGAATTCATCGCGCCAACCCTTGATGGACGGGCCTCGCAGCAGACTGCCGCCTACCCGTCGCGTGTATTCCATCCAGCCACGCACGATCAGAAAAATGTTCCCAGCGATGGTTCCCAGCGCCAGCACGACAACGAACGACAGCACATCGGGAACTTGCGTTGAAACGACGAGGACGCCGATCAGCCGCAGCAACGGGCTGATCATCAGTTGTATGCCCAGCGCATCGAAGCGATCGAACAGCCGCAGTATCCCCTTGGGCGTGTCTTTCGCCGAGGTCAGCAATATGCTGCTGTAAATCAGCGCGCCAAAGATAAGGTCTTGGTCCCAGTCGAAGAGTAGTCCAGCCAATGGCACCGCCAGGATCGCTACGACGACAGACGCTCCGCTGGCTGCAATATCGATAAAAAGCGTTAATCGCAACAGCCGTCTTAGTGAATGGAGATTGTTGGCGTCGTGCACCGGGACACCGAACCGCACGACTGTTTCGTGCAATCTGAAATTGAACAGTCCACGAACCATCTGAACATAGGTCTGGAGAAGTACCAATTGGCCAAAGTTTTCGGGCGCAAGCGATCTGGCGAGCACTGCGACGGTTATCAGCTCGAGCACAGCGGCTACGCCACGGCCGCGCAGCAATTTAACGAAATTCCTGCCGATGCGGCGAAGCAGAGATTGATCTTGAGTCAGCTCAGCATCCATTGCCGACCATTGCCTGGATTCTCATACGTTTTGCGATCGCCTTTTGAACATGTTGATCCTGGTTCATTTTATGGTTGCTATCGATCGGCGTGTTTCAACGGATTCGATGCAGGAATACCAGCGCCAGGAGCAATAGGAATATGTCCGGCGCCAGCGCCGCCGGTGCCGGGCTGAGATCAAACAATATGGCAAGTTGCCCCGTCATTTGTTCCAAAAGGTAGAACAATATGCCAATACTCCCACCGATCGCGACTCGCTGGCCAGCGTGGACATGGCGGGCCGATCCCAATAAAAAGGGTACGCCGAGCAGCGACATGGCCAACAAGCCAACCGGGATGCTCAGTTGTTGCCAAAAGATCACACGATAACGATGTGTATCGAGATTATTCTGATCGAGCAAACGAATATATCGATAAAGAGCCAAAGGCGCCATGGCTTCAACCGGTACGATCAGTGCCGATGTCTGCCGTGCCGACAAAGAGCTTTGCCACAGCTTACTTGTCGAATGTTCTTCCTTGATTTCGGCAAGCGCGAGATCAGTTGTTTTCGCATCAATCAGTAACCATTGGCCATCATCCAATACTTCAACACTGGACGCCTGTATAAGTTCCCGCAAGTTATTGTTTTCGTCAAGTTCAAAGATTTCGACATCGCGCAATGCCCCTTGCTGAATCACCTTGCCTATGCGGATGAACCGATCACCGCTGCGAGTCCAGAATTCAGTATCGGTACTCGCAATAATCGTCTGTGGCGTAGTCTTCGCTTTAATTCGTGCTGCGCTGAGCTCAAATTCTGGTACTACAAAGAACTGCACGAGCAGCACCAGGGCAATGATTGCAATAATTACCTCGACTAGCGGCCAGGCTATGCGTCCCACGGGAGGGCCAAGAGCGCGAATGATGACCAATTCCTGATGATTCGCCATTGCCCCCAAACCAATCAGGACCCCCAACAATGCGGTGACCGGAAGTAAATCCAGCATGATTTTGGGGAGGGAATAACCGACTACCGTCAGCGCATCGATTGTTGTGAAGGCGCCTTTGCCAACGTTCTCTAATTCTTCAGCCAGGGTCAAAAAGCCAAATAACGACAACAAGACAAAGAGCACTATCGCAGCGCCGCTCAGAAAGTTGCGTGCAATGTAACGATCAACGATCGGCATAAGTTTGCTTTGCCTTGTGGCGTCTTACCAGTATTCGCCAGGGGGCATAAAGAACAACTACCACCAGGGCAAACAGCCCCGGCACCCACCAGATCGAGGCTACCTTTTCCTGTTCTACCCAGGTCTTCGCCATGGTAAGAAAATTCAAATACGACGCATAAACCAGCAGCGCAATCAAGGTCTTTGCGTAGCGCCCTCGACGAGGGAGTGAGCGGCTGAGCGGAACGGCCGCCAGCGCAAGGAGCAGTGCCGACAGTGATGTCGACAACCGCCACTGGTATTCGGCTTTTTCTTTCGGATTCTGGTAATTTCGTAAATTCAGGGTTGACTCAGCTTTGACCTTATACCCAATGGGCTTGGGGTCGGCGATTCTCAAGAAAAGGGAAAGAGTTTTGAAGCGGCCCAGGACGTTCGGGCCATCGTCAACTGTCTTGTAAACCTGTGCATCGACCAACACAAGTCTATGATGGCCCTCTGTGGCAAACGGCTCAAAGAAACCAGTGGCGGACGAAGTAACCTGGAGACCCTGTTTATCGCGGCTGCGAATAAAAATTCCCTGCAACTGGTGACGGTTTTCCGACATACCCTGGATGAATATTGTCCGTCCTTCTTTGTCATCGACGTAAAATTGGCCAGCCCGGATGCGTTCGAGTTCGGTGGATGCGGCAGCAGCTGCCCCTACTTCATATACCTGCCGGTAGGCCCAGGGTCGCGCTATTGTTGACAGCAGGCCGATAACGATGGCTATGGTGGCGGCGAAAATGATTATCGGCCGCAATAAGCGAAGCTCACCGATCCCGGCAGCTTGCAACGCGTACATCTCCGAGTCGCTGTAAAGACGGCCCATTCCGAGTATGACTCCCAGATACATGCCGAGGGGTAACAGCACTTCCAGAGCGATGATGGATTTGAGAAAGGTCAGATAGGCAACTTCGCCGGGGTTGAACAGGCCGCTGGTGGCCTGAGCCAGGAAAACCGTCATGCTATAGGTAAGAAAGATAACCAGGAGTACGCTACTCACTCCGATAAAAGGTACACTGACTTCGCGCAACAGATAGCGATCGACCTGCATATTCGTGTTCCTGCAGTTTATATTGATGGAGTCAGCGAGTTGGTCGATATCGATGGTTGCAAAATCAACCCCTGAGTCGTATGTGATTATGTCATGACGAAACTGAGAACTGTAGCGGTTGCTGTAATTGCCCTGTATGCAGGGCATAGCGCAGCGGCGAGCCTACTGAAAATATCCGGCGC
The DNA here is from genome assembly GCA_022572885.1 of Pseudomonadota bacterium. Taxonomy (NCBI): domain Bacteria; kingdom Pseudomonadati; phylum Pseudomonadota; species Pseudomonadota bacterium. The sequence goes on from JACZVC010000006.1 coordinate 9,633, forward strand.
GGATACGATTCTTGTTTCGGCAGATGAGGTCTGGGAGGAGCCGGAGCAGGATATTTTTCACTTCCGGGGAAATTTCGAAATAAGGACGCCACGATGGGCGGTAATGGCCGATGAGGCCACCGTATACGGGAGATTGGACGACCTGGAACGAATTGTGGCCGAGGGATCACCCGTTCGATTCATCTTCAAGAGTTCTGACGCAGAAAATGGCTCGATTACCGAGGCCGAAGGCCAGAAACTTGAATACCTGAAAGAGGCCGGGGTGCTCCACCTGTCTGGCGGCGCGAAGATTAGCAGTGGTGGAAGCATTATGCGAAGCAGTGAAATCCGCTACGATCTTGAGCGAGACAAGCTCGAAGCAGGTGGCCCCGAGGGAGTCCGGTTAACCGCCAGGCCGGAGTCTACCCGCTGATCCAAGATCAGCGACGCATTAATCGGCGCGCCAGGTTCCATGCTGCGGCGATTGGGCTCAAGGGATTCCACTGCGCATAACGCAGTTCACGATTGAGCGTATCCAGCCGCGCAAGAATCGGAGCCAGCGCCGAGACACGAGAGTTTACTTTTCCCCAGGCATCCCATAATTCAGAAGCATTGGTTTGAATATCGTCTTCGGCCAGGCGATCGAGCCAGAAATAAGCATCACGCACGAGGACATTGATTTTCTTTGCACTTTCCAGGTTATCGATGGAAAAACGGGTATGTTGCAGGCCACGCTGGAGAAATGAATTCTCAAATGTATGGATTTCCTGCTGCGTTTGGTCGGTTAGCGGCAACTCCAGGCGGGTCGCCAGGCGTTCCAGTTGTGCTTTCGGATTTTCCATCAGTTTGTCGTAGTCGATTACCACCAGGTTCTTATCTTGCAGCCGATGAAAATAGGGCACCACATTGACCAGCCATTCGAGATCGCTGTGCTCCTGCTGGCCCCGATTCGCATCGAGTTTGGACCGGGAGCGCGCCACGCTCAACGGATTCCTTATTGGCATGACATAGCTTGGCGAGATATCCATCTCCTCGAACAAGCGTATCCAAAATGGCAGCAATCGCATGGTACGCGCATATTTGAAGCCCCATACCGGCGCCTGGCCGAAACGATCATTGATCGTTGCGGAAAATTCTTTATAGAAGGGCATTACTGCAGGGCTTGTCCAAACTGAGTCATCGAGCAGACGAAGACTATCCGGCCGTAAACCCAGCGTGCGGCGCAGCCTCTTGCTGAGTTTCAGTAGAACAGCATCCTCAAAAAAGCCTGTGGGGTTCTTGCGCGAAGGTGGCTTGAAGTCATCGCCCAGATCCACTCCCACCGCCTGAATCGCTCGAGTGACAATACTGGTGCCACTACGACCGGCCCCCAAAACCAGAACCGCACGTTGACGGGATTCGGGGCTATGATCTTGCCCTGGAGGCATCATTTCTTTTTCTTGAGCCAATTGAGCGCACGCCTCCCTGCGTACAATAACGGCCGGTTGATTACGATAATAAAAACCTTTCGCAGCTTGCCATCCGGACAAGTCAATTCACGGACTCCGTGCCAGGACCGATCGCGACGATGAAACAAGGTGCTGTAATTTCCAACGCACTCGCTGGAAATGATATTGTCAAAGTCCTCAAATGCCGGCGCTGAATTTGTATCGAAGCGGCCGTGGTCATCGAGTACCAGAGTCTGACCGCCCCAGCTCGGATCCCAATCGTCACGAGTATTGAGATAAAATATATGAGAACCCATCTTGTGAACCGCATCGCAATGCGGTGAAACCCCGCAGCCGCCCGGTGCATAGTGCCAGTGCATATTGAGACGGAACGACCTGCAACGGTACAGTCGTTTGATAAATCGACTGTATTCCGGGCCCCGCAATTCAGCAATGAAGTCTTTCCAGGCAGCAGGAATAAACTCAAGACCGGGTTGATATTCGAGCACGTAACGGTCATGCGAATATTGTCCGTGCGATCTTTTGCGGCCGAAACTGGGGTTGAGCAAGGATACATCGAGCTGGTTTTCCAGCAACCGTGAATAACCGTCATCGGTCAGCAAACCCGCCGGGTTGATGAAGGGATATGGTTTTGTATCGGCAAACGCATCGGCATCGATTGCGTCCAGCTTGTCAACATCGAGGTATTGCATCAGGTCTCAATGCTCAGGTTTCGAGAAAATTGCTTGTCTCTGTGGGTGCCAATTTCCTCTTGCGGCTGTGCCAGCATCATCCGTAGCCGGCGACCGAGATCATCGGTTATGGGCGGAGGCGGAGTCTCCGTCGATGAGAATGGCTGCCCGAACATTCTTGCCATTCCATTCTCAACGAGCCCGCGATGTAAACCATCGAGATCACGAGGCGCCAAAATCCATTCGCTTTTCAGGACCCGACTGCAGAGATATTCAAATCCCTGTTGCGGCCTTTCGGTGCCGCGTCGATTTTTCGGCTGGCGTTGGGACCATTCGGAAAGTTTGGCGCCAAGCGTAAGCCACGGACCGTAGCGACGCTGCCTGAGCGGATAAATATAAACCGGCTTGCCTGTCGCAATTGCATCCATCAGCATGGACTCGCTTTCCCCTGTCACAATCAATATGTCGGCAGCAGCCAGATAACTGAGGTAGGGATTATTCGCTTCGCCGTGTGACCATACATGTAGTTGCGCGGCTCCGTGCAGGGTTTTCGCGAGCGCCGCGGCAGCCTTGTTTCCGGTGCGCCGCGAAGTGACCGCGAACAATGAACCGCCGACTGCCCGCACCTGCTCAAGCGCTCGACGACCCAGCACAGCCGCATCCGCTGCTGTTAGCGCATGTTGCTTCGAGGAACCGCCGACCAGCAGCGCAACTCGCGGCTGAGTTGCGCCGTCCATAATCTGTTGCCCGAGTTGCCGGGCAGTGTCCAGGCTGGAATCTGTAATAGGATGCACCGGTAGCAAGGTCTCGATGCGACGCTCATGTAACGGCAAATGGAAATGCTTGCAACTGACCAGGATATCTGTCGGGCTTTTTATCGGACCGCACTTGCGGCCGGCGAGCAGCAAGCGAGCATGACCTCCGCTACGCATTTTTATCCAGCGTGCAACTCGAGTCGGCCACCAACCACAGGCAATCACAATATTCGGCCAAGGTGGCCGGAGTGGTGCCACCTGGCCAAAATTATTGCGCAACATAACGAGTAGCAGGGATTTGAATATTTGTGGGACGCGGACTACCTGGTAAGGCCAGCCAACCTTTTCGGCAAGAGCGGTTGCCTGGGCGGTATGGCCGGGTTTTTGATTCGCGATGACCCAAACCACGGCGTCGTCGTTGTTGTATTCGTTGCCCTCAACGATTGATAGTCGTCGATTATTTTGTATGCATAGACGCCAACGCACGGCCGGGTAATGGCTTGCCACGAGTTCAAATTGGTATTGCCACCATTCAATGGGCCGATTACGGCGATTGAGTCTCGCGCCGTTTGCCGGATACCGACTCTCTGGTTTGTTTGAAACTTCGCAATACACCAGTCGTTTGCTGCGCTCGAACAGCTGTTTCAGCAGCCACGGGATATCGTCATCGGGTATAAAGTCCAGTGTCTCAAGGCAAACCGCCGCGTCAACGCGTTCGGATGAAGCGGCTTGCTGCAAACGCGCCGTCGGGTCGAATTCCAGCGCCTGCTCCATACCAGGTTTCGCTACCGCGGGAAACCGCATTATCGAACCTGGGGAAGCGGCGCTTATACGACAATCAAGCACCGTGCGTGCAGAACATGCCTCAAGTAATGGAGCCAGACCGGCTTGATTCGAACGGACCGTGGTTGTCGTCTTGCTATCGTTTCGCCGTGAAATTATTTGCTGGTCCTGTGCAGCATGGCACAAGTCCTTGAATGCCTGGCTGGGATTTTCCCTGCTGAAAACCTGAAAGCCCGCAGCGTTGGCGCTTTGCTCGAGATCGAACCAGACACCTCCTACCTTATTGCTTTGATAGACAAACAAGTTTGGGAACGGGTGCCACGGTTGTTTATGCAATGCCGTGTAATGCAGTACGCCACACTGTCCTGGTACGTATTCCCGATCGCGTGCATTCCAGATGCCAGCCATTTTCCCCCACATACCCTCGATGGAACTGGCCCTGGCCTGCAAAGTATTCTTGCGGCCTTTTTGTGCGTCTTCCAAGTTCCATATCTGCGCCATCTTTTCGCAATCAAACAGGGCAACCGAAGTATCGCCTGGATCGATCGCCAGATAACCGTGGCCATTCATATCGAGATCGAATAATTCAGCAGGGTCCTTGAGGTAAATCTGGTCTACATCGTTGTAAATTGCGCGGCCGGTCTCACCCGCAAAATGTGGGATAGCGAAGCGATAGTTGGTAAACCCGGTGAGCCAGAATCGCGAACGAAATCCGCACAGATGCTTCATCAGGTAAATCTCATACACGCGTGCAGGGTCGCGCACCTGCTCTATCGACCATATGAAGACCCGCTCGGCCTTGTATTGAGCGTTTTCGGTTCCAAGATAAATCCTGACCGGAGTTTTCCCGCCTGGAGAAACGCCGGCGCGGACCGGAAGCACAACCAACTCAGGCTCGGCACGCACTTGAGTCGCCTTGATCGTTGCCGGAAGCTTCAGGACTGATTGAATAATACGTTGTGTTAGAAAAGCCATTGTCGTCGAATAGCATGGAGTTCGAAGAGGAGCGGAAAACCGGTGATAGGCGGATTATATCTTGTTTTCAAGATGCAACCTGTGATTCCAGCAAATCGACATAACGCGGAAGTACGTCCGGGTCTGGAAAGTCAACGATTTCAGCAAGAAACTGCTTGCGATGCGTTTCTACATAAAAATTGTCACAGCCATTTTCCAGAAAATTCTGAACCTTAGTGTAAATATCATCCCGGCAATTCAAAACACATTCTGGAATATACGTGCCCACCGTGGAGATCCCGGCGTGCAGATAGTCGGCCGCCAACACCGGTTTGTTGAGTTTGACGGCCTCGAACGCCACTGACGTGGCGATATCGACCACTACATCCGCCCAACTGAGTAAATGGGCTGAATGCACCTTTGCCGCCACGAAGCGTACATTTTCCAGCTTTCTCAATGCCAGGTTGCGTGACAATGGCTGTTTCCAGCCGCCTCGCGTATGTGCCTTAACAATTAATTGCACGTTTGGAAATGCTGCCAATAACTGAATAACCCGGCCCACCTCATCCCAAAAGATAGAGAAAACGCGTTTTCTCAGAAAAAGAACAATCTTGAGTTTGCCGGGGTCATCCTCTAGCGGTGAATCCGGCAGCAGTGTGTTGAGTTTCTCCAGCCACTCATCGCAATAACGTGGTGAGCCTAGGACAGCAATAGACGAACCGTCTGCGAACGGGCGAAAACGAGTCGCACACAATTCGTTCGGCACGACGATTCGATCGAACATGCTCGCCGCGGCGAATTTGGTGTGGGGCGCCAGTTTGAGTTCTTCTACCCGGACCAGATGATTCGCGTGCGGGCTATCGCCGTGTGGCAGGGAAACGGTCTTCAGCCCCATGCCCTTGGCAGTGGCAACCACATTTTTCACAAATTCGATTGGGAAAACGGAATTGCTGCTGATCCAGTCGAATGTCACCACGCCAGGCTCGTTCCTGGCAAAACTCCGTTCCAGGATAAGCCGGGATATTTTCCGCCAGAATTTCGTTCGTTTTTCGGTATCGAGCATCCGGTCGAGCATCCGGGCGACTACCGCCGGTAGCGCTGCACGCAAGTTTCTGTCGAGCAGCAGTTTTTGCAGGCGCAGGCGAGCAAATTGACGCCGGCTCAGAATTTCATCGACCCGGGCGACGCGAACTCCGTCCAGGGTAGCCAGATACACGATCCTGAAGTCCTCGCGGAAATGCGCGTTCCCCATAAGGACCACATCGCAGCTATGGCCTCGCTCGATCCATTTATGCACGACCGGTGTAATGTGATCAATGTCGTTGTAGTGGCGAAGAAAAAAGAGTGCTTTCATGGGGATGCCGGAAGATGGAAAAAGCCGCGTGCAAACGAGTTATTTTACATGAACGAGTGTTGCCTGCCTATCGCGGGTCAGTTCTGGCAACGGGTGTAATCTTGCCCGCCCACACCAGGGAAAGCCGGGTTCGCAGCCGTTGCCGGCCGCGGGCCAGTTCCCAGAAAATTGATAGTACAATGGCGATTCGAGCAACGCCTTTCCGCTTCGCGTCGCCCCAGGAAAACCATTGACCATGAAGATTGTTGCAATCATTCCGGCCAGGATGGGTTCGAGCAGGTTCCCCGGAAAGCCGCTGACTCCGATTCTGGGCAAATCGATGATCGAACATATCTATCGTCGTGTTTCCCTGTGCGAGCAGTTGCACGCGACGGTTATTGCAACCTGTGATGAAGAAATTCGCCACGCAGCAGAGAATTTTGGCGCACCCGTAGTCATGACATCATCTACCCATGAGCGGGCCAGCGACCGGGTCGCGGAAGCAGCGCAAAAACTGGAAGCTGACCTGATCGTCATGGTGCAAGGCGATGAGCCCATGATATACCCGGATATGATCGATGCCGCGGTCGCGCCCTTCCTCAGTGACGGCAGCATCGGGTGCGTTAACCTGGCACGCAGGCTGGACAGTCAGGATGACTACGAAAACCCGAATACGATCAAAGTGGTAACAGATAAGCAAGGCAACGCGATGTATATGACGCGAGCTCCCATTCCGACGTTGACCAAGGAGGGGCTCGCCGATACGATTGCGCTGAAACAGGTGTGCGTTATCGTGTTCAGGCGTAGCGAGCTCGAGCTTTATACGCGTCTTGATCCAACGCCCCTGGAACAATACGAATCCATCGATATGCTGCGTTTGATGGAACATGGAAGACCCGTACATATGGTGCCCACCGAACGAGACACGATCGCTGTCGATTGTCCGGAAGATGTGCCGCGTGTGGAAGAAATGCTGAGTCACGATGCCTTGGCAAAAACCTATTGAGCTGGTTACTGTTTGAACAAATGCAAGAAGGGATCAGGATGCGAGTTGAAGCCCAAAGGAAGTCCGCGTCGCTAAAGCAGCGGCTGGCGAAAAATGAACTGACGATCGGATCCTGGATTACCCTGGGTCACCCTTCCATCGCAGAGATCATGGCGGGGGCCGGTTTTGACTGGCTGGTGGTGGATGCGGAACACAGTGTCATTGAGCTGTCTGAGATACAAATTTTGATACAGGCGATGGATGCGTACGATTGTCCTGCGATTGTGCGCGTAAGCTCGAACGACGCCAACCAGATAAAGCGCGTCATGGATGCCGGCGCCACTGGAGTCATGGTGCCTATGGTGAACAGCGCCGCCGATGCTGAAGCCGCGGTTCGGCACACGTATTATCCACCCAGGGGAACTCGTGGCGTCGGTTTAGCGCGGGCGCAGGGATATGGTGCAACTTTCAAGTCTTACCTTGACTGGTTGTCGAGTAGCGCGGTCGTCATTGTGATGATTGAGCACCGCGATGCGATAGACAATATTGATGAGATTCTCGCCGTTTCCGGCGTGGACGCATTTATTATCGGACCATATGATCTCTCGGCGTCCATGGGGATGCCTGGAGAGATCACTCATCCGGATGTGCAGAAGGCAATAAAGCGTGCGCGTAAAGCGGGGCTTGCTCATGGCATACCTGGCGGGGTTCATGTGGTCGAGCCCGATTGCGACGAGCTCTACCGGCAGATCGATTCTGGTTTCCGCTTCCTTGGGTACGGGCTGGATATCCGGATGCTGGATTCGCTTTGCCGTCGGGACCTGGCGGATATTCGCAGTCGCTATGAGTGAAGTCGTAATTTCCACCTCATCGTTTGATGTTGATAACAATCCGGGTATAGATTCGTTACGGGCCGCCGGGCTGCGGATTGCCACCAATCCGTTCGGTCGCAAGCTGACAGAAGACGAAATAAGCAAACTGCTCACCGACTCCGTCGTTGGGCTTCTGGCCGGCGTCGAGCCCCTGACGGCGCAGGTGATCTCCAATGCAAAAAACTTGCGGGTGATCTCACGATGTGGCGTTGGGCTGGACAACGTCGATCTCTCTGCCGCCCGCGATCGCAATATATCCGTAATGTCGACGCCGGACGCCCCGGTGGATGCAGTCGTGGAAATGACGATGGGGTTGATGTTGGCCACATTGCGTCAGATTCCGGAGGCCGACCACCAGGTTCGCAATGATGGCTGGCCGCGGCTCAAAGGGCGATTACTCAAAGCCCAGACGGTTGGCATCCTGGGCCTGGGTCGAATCGGCAGCAAAGTCGCCGGTATTTGTTCCTCATTTGGAGCACGGGTAATAGCATACGATCCAGTCGTACAAAACACTTCAGCCGATGTGGAATGTGTAGATCTGCAAGCGCTGTTATCGCAGTCCGATATTGTGAGTTTGCATATTCCATATAATGAGGAAACTCATCACCTGATCGACAAAGAGAACCTGGCCGCAATGAAACGCGGCGCAGTCCTGATTAACACCGCGCGAGGCAGCCTGGTAGAAGAAGAAGAACTGGTAAAAGCGCTGCGCAGCGGCCATTTGTGGGGGGCTGGTCTGGATGTATTCGAGTCGGAACCGTACTCGGGAGAATTGCGCGATCTGCCGCGGGTAGTGCTGACTCCTCACCTGGCTTCCAGTGCTGTAGAATCACGCCGCGAGATGGAAATGGAGGCAGCCCGTAATTTGCACCTGGGGTTGTGCGATGCGGGCGTAATTGGCGATGGAGATCAGCCGTGACGGCTAAAAAAGTTGTGGTTTTTGGTGGCAGTGGTTTTTTGGGTAGCCATGTTGCGGATTGCCTGTCCGATACCGGGTACGAGGTCGTCGTATTCGATACTCAGCAATCCCAGTATCTTCGGGACGATCAGCAAATGGTGGTCGGCGACATCACCGATTTGGATCAGGCGCTGGAGGTCGCCAAGGGTGCACTGGCGTTGTATAACTTCGCTGCCGTGGCCGATATTGATAAGGCGCACGATCAACCGGTGAAAACCGTCGAGGTCAACGTGCTGGGGGCGGTCACTTTGTTAGAGGCTGCCAGGCTCGCCAAGGTTGAGCGTTTTATTTTTGCCAGCAGTGTCTACGTTTTTTCCGAGGCCGGTTCGTTTTACCGCGCAAGCAAACAAGCAGCAGAGCGCTTCGTGGAAACCTACCATTCACGCTACGACCTGGATTACACAGTCCTGAGGTATGGCTCGCTGTATGGACCCAGAGCGGACCCGAACAACGGCATGTTGCGGATGCTGCAGCAGGCCATTACGAAGAATTGCATCACCTATGGCGGAGATGGCGAGGCGGTTCGAGAATACATTCATGTCACCGATGCAGCTCGACTGAGTGTACAGATACTGGAGCAGAAATACGCGAACAGGCATTTGGTCCTGACCGGGACCGAAAGAATGCGGGTTCGCGATGTGATGCAAATGATTGCCGAGATTCTTCCCGGGAACGTGAAACTGAAATTTGAGAGAGGCAATCCGATCAGCCATTACACGATGACGCCTTACGCTTACCAACCGAACATCGGTCATAAGCTGGTGGGGACGGATTTCGTGGATTTGGGGCAGGGTCTTCTTGAGTGTATTTGCGACCTGCAAAAACATCAGGAATTTGACTCAAGCGATCAATCGCGTGCGAATTTGCCGGAAATTGGCTAGCAATCAAATCGGCCAACATACAACAGTCTTATGAATTTGCACGGTCTGGACGCGATTATTTTCGATTTTGACGGGGTTCTGGTCGAATCCGTTGACATCAAGACGCAAGCCTTCGCAGCCCTTTACGCGGATCATGGCGAGAAGGTCGTGGCGCAGGTCGAGGATTATCATTTGCGTCACGGCGGAGAGTCCCGGTTTGAAAAATTTCGTTACTTCCAGACTGAAATACTGGGTGGGCCTCCACTGCACGACCACGAAGTTTCGGATTTGGCAGCCTTATTTTCGAAACTCGTCATTGACCGGGTCGTTTCGGCGCCGATGGTGACAGGGGCGCAAGAATTCCTGGACTACTGTCAAAATCGCCTGGCGCTGTATATTGTATCGGGAACCCCAACGTCCGAGCTGGATGAAATTCTACAGCGACGTAAATTGCGGCAGTATTTCGAAGGGATTAGAGGATCTCCTGGGACCAAGGCAGAACACATCTCCGAGCTGCTGGTCGAGTATGAAATAGATGCCAGCCGCTGCGTGATGATTGGCGATGCAATTGCGGACCACAAAGGCGCCATGTCCAACAGGCTGAAGTTTTTGGGACGGGTCGCTGAAAATGACAAAAACCCTTTTCCGGATGATGTAATAGCATTTGCAGACTTTTCCTGTCTGCCGGAAAGGTGGTGCAAGGCGTGAACAAACGGTCTCTCTCCACGGGCGAAGTCGTCCGATAGCCGGATTGCCAATAACATTGGGAAATGCGTATAGTTCAGTCGAAACCCGGAGTTGGTCATCGCGTAAGCGGATCTTGATGTAAATGAGTATTGGTTACGACAAAGTACTTGCCGCGGCTGTTTCGATAGTCAGCCGATTGGTCAAGTCGGATACCGAGCTGAGTGCGGATACCGATTTGCAAGAGGATGTCGGCATGACGTCGCTGCAAGTGATGGACCTTGTTCTGGAAATTGAAGAGGAATTCGATATTTCCTTTCCGCTCAATCGCCTGCCGGACATTCGGACTATAAAAGACCTAGCTCAGGAAATCTTCGCAGTACTCGATCAATAATATTATAAGAGCCAGCATGAGTTTGTTCGAAAAATTCAGCCAATACCAGGAGATGCGTGACTTTTTCGAGAAACGAGGCACGATGCCTTTTGGCGCGGTAACTGAACGCAGTTTGTCTTCCACCGAAGCCATTGTGAATGGACATCGAGTCATCCTTGCAGGCACTAACAATTATTTGGGACTGAACTTCGATCCGGAGGCAATAGCCGCGGCACAACGTGCAATCGAGGAAAGTGGTACAGGGACTACGGGTTCGCGCATGGCCAACGGAACCTTTGCCGGCCATGTAATGCTCGAACAGGAGTTGGCGAAATTCTTCAACACGAAGGCAGCGGTCCTTTTCTCGACAGGATATTCGGCGACCATGGGGATGAGCGCAACCCTGGCTGGGCCGGGGGAGGTGATTCTTCTCGATGCCGATTCTCACGCGAGTATTTATGACGGAGTTCGACTCAGTGGTGCGGAGATAATTCGTTTCCGCCATAACGACACCGCCGATCTGGAGAAGCGATTGCGCCGGCTTGGGCAACGCGCTGAGAAAACACTCATAATCGTTGAGGGCATCTACAGCATGCTTGGCGATATAGCGCCGTTAGCGGAGATCGCCGCAATCAAGCGAAAGTACGGCGCCTACCTGATGGTCGATGAAGCGCATTCCCTGGGTGTCATGGGTGATGACGGCAGGGGGGCCGCCGCTGCTGCAGGGGTCGAAGACGATACGGATTTTATAGTCGGCACGTTCAGCAAGAGCCTTGCCAGCATCGGCGGTTATTGCGTGAGCAATCATCCAGAGCTAGAGCTTGTGCGATTTGCGACACGCTCCTATATATTCACGGCCTCGGCATCGCCATCCGTGGTTGCATCTGCGCGGGTGGCACTGAAGCTCATGCAACAACGCCCGGAATTGCGAGAGCAGCTCTGGAAAAACGCACACCAGCTACACAAGCAACTGGCAGAACTGGGACTACAGGTTGATTCTCATGTCAGCCCTGTAATCGCCGTGAAGTCCGAAAGCACGGAGACCGCGATTCGCTGGTGGGAAGAACTTTTCGAAAAAGGAGTCTTCGTAAACCTGGTGATACCACCCGCGTCTCCATCGACTTACAGCCTGTTACGTTGTAGCGTAAGCGCCGCCCACAGCGCTGAGCAAATTCAGCAAATTGCCGACGCATTTTCTACACTTGAAGAATAGATTGGTGAAATATGCGGGCTAAGGCGAGATATCCTGTCGCTTCAGAAACTGTTCCTGGACGGTGCGATAGTCCGCTATTGAATCGACATCGACGGCCGCATCCGCGTAAGGCAGCACAACCGCACGCACACGCAGTTCCAGTTTTCGCGACAAAGCGTCCAGCGCATCCTCGAGCGTCAACGCACCGAAGAAATATTTGAGCACGTTTATCCACCCCAGGGCGCCAATCACCCGAAACGGGTTTTTACGCCGAGACTCGGTGCGCCGCCAGAAGTTTGCTGCTTCCCTGCCGGCGGGCGTCAAAAATGCGAACAAATTACAACCACATAATTCGCCATCGGAAAAACGCAACACTGTTTTTTCCAGCCCAGGAAATTCTTTCTGTACGAGAGAAAACCGTGCGAAACCAATAACAAGATCCGCATCCTGTTCGGCGCCCCGCGTACAAAATTCATCGACGATCTCCACCGATAGCAGCGGGTGGTCAGCCGTTGTCAATAAAACCTGTTGCTCTGGCGGCAGCATGCGCAAAGCTTCATAGGCACTGGTACTCGGGCTCGATTGCGGTGGCAGCCAGGATATATCGCCAGATTGAATTAAATTGTTGATCTCGCGCTGATCTTTGAGTTTGTCCTTGCTCGGGCCGGATAGAAGAATTGTTTTTATGCCTGGCGATGTTGAAAGCGTTGCAAGCACGCGCAACAGCATGGGTTTGCCATCGATCTCGACGAATGCCTTGCAGCTGGCCCCGGCATGTTGTGCGAGCGCATCTTCGCCATCTCGCTGACCCGCCAAAACAATGGCGGTCATATTCAGTTTTGGTTTATCGATCACCATGACGTAACTACAAGGTTTTTTCGTAGATGCGATAACGCTTGTACGGGTCGCCGCCCATCGCTTCCAGAATTCCTTTCATTCCCTCGTTGTCGTCCAGGATCCAGGACATTTCAACGTTTTTAATGCCTCGCCGGACAAGTGCCTTGCGTGCCGCATCGATAACCATAAATGCCAGTGTCGGTCCCAGCCGGGATTTTTGGTATTCTTTCCGGACGCCCATGAGTATGCAGCGGGCCGAATCCGGATATTTGATTTTCAGGCGCCACAACAGCTTCAACCACCCGAAGGGCAACAATCGCCCATTCAGGTCTTTGATGACCTGATTTATATCCGGGAACACGACGATCATCGCGACGGGCCGGCCATCGATTTCTGCAATCTGGATAAAATCATCGTCTACCAGGAGCGTAAGCAGCTCACCCATATCGGAAAATTCCGCTTCAGTAAACGGTGTGAACCCCCAGTTTTCAGACCAGGAATCGTTAAAAATATCACGAAGAATATCGAGGTCCTCCTGCAATTTTTTGCGTCTGAGTTCACGTATTTTAATTTTCCTGCCAAACCCCCGTAGCAGCCTCTGCATTATGCCAGGGGCATCGAAATCCGGGTCAAGCTCATAGGCAAGCAGGTCTTTTGCCTTGCAATAGCCAGCGCCCTCTATCTGGCCGCCATAATATTTGGGAGCGTGCCCCATCATGATAAAGGGAGGCCTTTGAAAGCCATCAATCAATAAACCGCATTCCTCGTTGATGGACAGGTTGAATGGGCCGCGGATTATTTTCATGCCCTGGTCCCGCAACCAGTTTTCTGCCGTCTCGAGCAACAACCGGAAAATCGCGGGGTCGTCCTCTGCTTCTATTAATCCAAAAAAACCTGCGTCTTCACGTTGGGTGTCTCTATACAAATCGTCTATTTGCGCACTTATTCGTCCAACAATCATGGAGCCGAGACGCACAACCCACGCTTGCCACCGGGCGTGCTCAAAGAAAGGATTTTTTTCCGAAAATCTGTGCATCTGCTCGATCCAAAGCGGTGCGACCCAGTTTGGATCACCCGCATAAATCCTCTGCGGGAATGTTATGAATTGCTTGAGTTGTTTTCGTCCGGATACGCGTTGGACGACCAAACCGGAACCAGATGGTTTTTCCATCGATTGGTTTTCCTGTGGGTGGAAACCAGGTGCATTTTAATGCACCGGCATGAGACGGTCAGTTCAAAGTGCCGAATACCCAGTCCCATAATGGCGAGCTAACACCGAATTTTTCTTTGTTTTCGGAATAATGATGTTTCAGATGACGGATTTTCAATGCATGCAACCATGGATGTCGCATTGAAAAATGATGTGTCGCGTAGTGCGTATAGTCATAAATCAAATAGCCAACTATAAAAAACGCACAAAAAGGTTCTACCCATGGCGCGGGTATCAGCAGCGAAAACAAAACCCACAGCATCGCCATCACGATAACCGCGCCAGCCGGCGGCATGACCAGCCGGCTCTTGTCGGTCGGCACGTCATGATGGACGCCGTGAAACAGGTACACCACCCACTTGCCGGCAGCGCTCTTTGCGTGGAAGTGGAAGACGAATCGGTGTAACAGATACTCCGTCAGGGTCCAGACCAATAGACCGGGCAGAATCATTGCCGCGACTTGAATGGCAGACAATTCGTGTACGGAAAAAGACCGCCACAACAAAAACCCGATCACCGGCGACCAGAACAAAAGAGGGATGATCGGGTGAACGTGGGTAAGTGACTCCATAAAGTCACTCTTGAAAAGTCTTACAGATTTCTTTTCCATGGGTAGTTTCTGCATCTCAGTTCGCAATAATAGCATAGCGGGCGATCAAAAATTAGACAGGGGTTCCGGATTCTGCCGGCAGGCCTGAATCGCGAAAGACGCAAGCGCCCGTACCGTATAACACCCTGAATCCTGGCATCCCACGGATCACTCCGGGCCGATATCTCCCTGACGATGGCCGGGCCAGTCGGGAGTCGCCCGCAACCCTTCAGGCAATTGTACATTTGGGCGCCAGTTGACGGCACGCTGGAATGAAGTGCCTTCACATACCCAGTCGTGATGACGCAGCTCGCGCAGTTTTTCCGGGGTCAGCATCGGAGCAGCGCCGAAAAGAGTGCCGATGCGGCTGTTTGCCCACGCCGGCACATCAAGCAGCCACGATGGCGCCCGGACGACGCGGACTCTCCGCTTGCACAGTTCGCCCACGACCTTGCCGACATCATGCCAGTCATAGCCTTTGGCGTGGCCGTCATCAATGGCAAATATCTCCTCCGCAACGAGGTCAGCGCCCAGCCATGCAATGACGGCGGAGCTCAGATCGTCTATATACAACATCGAAAATCGAGCGCCAGGCAACCCGGGGGTCAGCGCCAGCCCACGTGCCATCAGCCGAAACACCGGCAACAGTTCCCGGTCCCCGGGGCCATAGACGGCTGGTGGTCGCAAAACAGTCCAGGCGATGCCACTGCCTTCTTTTTTCAGTACCTGCTCCGCGCGATGCTTGCTGGCGGCGTAAAAAGACAATTGCGGCTCGCGCGCTGCAAGCGACGAGATAAAAAGCAGCCTTGGACTGGTCGTGCCGGCCTTGATGGCGTGCAGCAAGTTCCTGGTCCCCGCTACGTTAACCCGATCGAATTGAGCTTGAGTCGCACCCCGGACGGCGCCGGCACAATGTATGACGGCATCGGCGCCACTGACTAGACGCTGCAAGCTATCCGGGTCGGCCAGGTCGCCGTGTATGATTTCGGCATCACTGAAGGTGCGCGCAGAGGCCTTGCGAGGATTGCGAACCAGCACGCGAACGGAATAATTGCTGGCAATCAGCCGGCCGTAAATCGCATGACCTATAAACCCGGTCGCGCCTGTGACGGCGATTACCTTTTTCAACTTGGGGTCCACAAACGAGCGCTTTGCTTAAGCGATTGATTTCCGCAGTTCGTTCTCATCCGCTATTTCAACCAGGCGGTCAATATCATGTGCCGCCATGAAATTCAGACGAGCTTTGGATCGCGATAGTTTGCCGGACGATGTGCGCGGCAGTTTCCGTGTCGAAACCAGGGTGATATAACAGTCGATACCAAGCTCGCTGCGAATAATACTGGTCAGGCGAGCAATCAGTTCAGATCGTTTGCCTGGATCGGCTTGCCGGCACTGAATCTTGAGTACGCAGATCTCGCCGCCGTTCGGATTGGGCACCGAAAACGCGAGCGAGCCGCCAACCCGCACTTCGGGCTGTTGTTCGGCCAGATACTCAATATCCTGGGGCCAGATATTCTTGCCATTGATGATAATCAGATCTTTTTCTCGCCCGGTGATAACGAGATTCGAATCTACCTGGTAACCCAGGTCGCCGGTATCGAGCCAGCCATCTTCGGACAATACAGCCTTCGTGGCGTCGGGATCGTTGAAATAGCCGGACATCACGCTGGGCCCGCGCAGAAAAATCGTACCGCTGCGCCGGTCCGGGAGCTTGTTCCCTGCCTTGTCCCGGATTTCGATTTCGAAATCAGGAAGCGGGTAGCCGCAGGCTACAAATCTCTTGGCCCTGGACTGATCCGGGTGCGAAGAGTCGATGGGTAATGCTTCCTGATATTCAGAAAGGTGGTTGGCATCGATACAATCGGTCACCAGGCCGCGGGATAACGGCGCGAAGGTAATTGCCAGCGTGCACTCGGCCATTCCATAACAGGCCAGGAATGCTGAATCTTTAAAACCGGCCGGCTCCAGAGCGTTGGCGAATTCTTCCAGAGTTTCTGCGCGAATCATTTCGGCGCCAACTCCGGCCATTCTCCAGTTACTCAGATCGTACTTTTCCGCATCGTTGGCACGCAGGCGTCGCACGCACAAATCATAGCCAAAGGACGGGCCGAACGATATCGTTGCCTTGGTCAATGTCATCAGGTTGAGCCATTGCCTTGGGCGCACGGCAAAATCGCGCGTATCCAGATAATCGACCGACGTCTGCGCGGTAATGGGAACCAGCATCAGGCCGACCATGCCCATGTCGTGATAGAAAGGAAGCCACGAAAAGAACCGGTCCCCGGGTTGAATCTTGATCCCATGGTTGATGATGCCGGTCAGATTGCTCATCACGGTTTTTTGCCTGATCACGACGCCTCGCGGAAAGCGCGTGCTTCCGGACGTGAACTGCAGGTAAGCAATATCGTCTGCTTCAATGATCGGCAGCTTGGTTTCCCCATCGGGAAGTTTTTCGAAATCGCCTGGATCGCCGACAAACTTGATGTCGTATCCTTCGACTGCTTCCAGTAGAAAGGAGATATAACCACTGGATGCCATGGCGACCGATATCTTGCTGTTGCTTATCAGTCTGGCAAGTTGCTGGACGTAAGCGTCATGGCCACCCAGGGTGAGTGTTGCCGGAAATGCAACCGGCACCAACCCGGCATATTGACAGGCAAAGAAAAAAATCAGGAAGTCTGGATTGGTTTCGGCAACCAATCCCATCCGGTCTCCTTTTTGAAGACCGAGCCCCAGCAATTTTCGGGCTAGCTTGCGGGCCTCGATTCGCAATTCGCTATATGGCAAGCGGGCGTATTGTTCGCCTCGGCCGGTAAAGAAGTTGGTGCCAGTTTTTCCCAGGGCGGCGTAATCCAGCGCATCGACCAGGGTCGGAAAGTCTCCCGGTCGAAATGCTAAATCATGCTTGGTCGGCGTTATTTCAAACGTCAAAAGAGTCCTCTCCCTGCTTGCAAAATAACTTGGCTACAAATGCAAGCTATTTAGGGTGAGCTAAATTGGCCAACTATTTGTAAGTTCTAATTTTTCAAGGGCTTATCCGGCTGAGTATTATCCTTGCAGTCGTTAGAAATCTCAAGTCCAAGGGGGCAGGAAAACCCGTATTTGTCGACCCTGTCTCAGTTTTCCCGGTGTCTATAGGCTTGCGGCCAACAATCGATCCCCGGAGCACCTGCCGGGGGCACTGATAGCTTGCTGAGTCTGGCCCAATCATCCCAGAAATCAGTATTTCTGGCAATTCGAGAGGAATTCTCGCATCCAGCAGCCCAGTTCGCGGTAAATCAATCGAATAGACAGCAAATGTCAGGGAAATCGGTCGTTTCAGACCCATCTACCCAAGTTGCTCAATGGCAGGAAATCGCCAAGCATTGGCAGGCAATGCCATATTCTGCACGGGACTCTGGTCCTTTTTCCCGCCTTTCAGGCCATGAATTCTGGTTATTTCCGGAAACGGTCCGTGCCTGCTTGCCATAGCGGCAGATTCCTCAAGCTTTGCCGGGATCGGAAGCGCCCTATCAGTCACTTTCGGGAAACCGGAAATCGGCTTCACCCATGTGTGGCAGCGCTCGTATCGCCTTGAGTTGCGTAGCCATGTCGTTTTCGAGTTGCGCGATGATGTCCTGGAATTCCGGTTCTACTCTCAACGACGAGAGATTCTCATTGCTCATGTACCAGGACCATGACCATTTCCAGCCACCATCAATGGCTACACGCAATGCTTCCAGAGCGGCATCTTTTTCCGCATTCAACGCTAGCAATTCAACATCGACGATGTTGGTCAAATAGCCATGCACGCCAGGGATCTGCGTTTCGCTATACCAGGTAAGGCCAGCATCGATAAGCGAATCGGCACGGTCCGCTTCGCCGGCACGCTGCAGCAACAATGCCAGGTCTGCCGCCGCGTCGACGTTTTCGATCGTAATCTCCAGCCCATCCCGAAAAAGTTCCGGATGTCGAGCGCGATACCAGGCTAGCGGCTCGTCGAAGTTGCCGGTCCGCAACGCATCGTCGCGAACCAGCCTGATAAAAACCTGGTCGGAACCCCAGCGGTTATCCAAACCTGCTGCCAGAGCCTTGCGTGCAATCGCCAGCGCCTCGGCATATTCGCCACGCTGCGACACCACCATTGCAAAGCACTTTAGCGTTACGGGTTCCATCGGGCCAAGTTCCAGGGCGCGGTTAAGGTATAGGTCAGCCAAATCAGGATCACCGAGTTGGTTGGTATCCAAACCAATGTGGGCCCATAGTTCGAAATCCTCCGGGTCTACCGACAAGGTCTTGATGGCCCAGGGCCGCTGCAAGTCGTACCGTCCCATCCAGATATAGGATTGCAAGAGACTGGTATACCCGTAGATGCTGGATGGATCGATTTCGAGGATCCGATTGCCGTACGCGATATTCTGCTCGGGATGTCCGGCATACATTGCCGATTTTCCGAGATTGAAAAGAATTCCCACTGACAGCGGATCAATCCGGAGCGCTCTTTCCAGCACCGGTATCGCCTCGAGCGGCCGGCCGGTCACGCGTAGAAAGCGCCCGTATGCGAGCAGGCTGGTCGAATCATCCGGGAAAAGATCCAACGCCGATTCGAAAAATGCTTCCGCTGCTGTGAGATCTCCGGAGCGCCAATGCAAGACCGCCAATTGTGCCTGTGCTTCCGGCAGCCGATCATCGAGTTCCAACGCGCGCGATATTGCCGGCTCGGCAACGGCAATATATTCCTGTGCGTCAATCAAGCCGGTCAACAGCATTTGATTGCGGTTGTAGGCGATCGCCGCCCAGGCTTGCGCATACCCCGGATCGAGTTCCGTCGCCTCCTGGAAATAGCGCTCCGCCTGGCGGAGCGATTCGAAAGTATTTCGAAAATTCAGCTGCCAGCCAAGCAGATAACGGTTCAGTGCCTGCGTATTTTCAGTAGGGACGGCTTCGAGCAGAGCTTCGTCACTTTCCGAAAGTTGCACTTGCAACGCATCTGCGATCGTTTTTGCGATGTCGCTCTGGACCTCGAATACATTTTCGGCGGTGAGTTCGCGGTCATAGTTGGTTGCCCACAGATGGTTTTCCATCACCGCATCGATAAGCTGCACGTGTATCCTCAGGCGGTCGCCGGCGCGCTGTACCTGGCCTTCGAGCACGGTGGAGACGCCGAGCAAAGCGCCGATCTCGGGAATGCTGAGGCCGTCGTCGAGGTTTTCCACCGATGTTCGGGATATGACTTTGATCCCGCCGAGCCTCGATAGCAGCGTCAACAGCTCATCGTGCACGCCGGCCGCGAAAAACTCTGCGTTCTCTTCGGCGGCGCTAATGTTGGCAAACGGCAGGACCGCGATCGATTTGTCGGGGATGGAAGCAACGCCCGGAGGAGCGGTATCGTCCTCAAACCAGACCTTTGCGATCAGAAAAACGACGGCGACCGCCAGTACGGCAATGATAATAAAATCGATTTTGCGCCCGGTGGCATGGGTGATCGACTCGGTTGGCTCAACATCTTTGGTGCGCTTGACGCCCTCCGGCGTTACCTCGTAGGCCCACGCAAGAATCACCGCGATCGGGAAGCCCAGCAGCAGAAACGCCACCAGCATCGTGGTCGTCCACTCGGGCAGGCGCAGCGCCGGGAACATCACGTCGCCTATCTGCATCAGCAGCCAGCTGACGATCACGTAGATCGCAGCAACGCGAAACACGTTGCGGCGCTTCAGTTCCTGTATCAACGAACCGGACATGCAGGCTCCCATGGATCCACCTGAATCAAGGATAGCAAGAACGATGGGGCCACAGCGATATAAAAGCACCTACATATTTCACCAAGGCGTTAGCCGCTGGAATGTAATAGGCGGGCGGGTCCGGCTTTCAGGGAGCAGGCCCCTTGTTGGCGACGCGGGGGAATTGCTAAGGTAGTCGCACCATGTCCAACTCGCCAAAGGCCTCTGACCCTCCTGTTCGATTGATCGGCCACGAATTCTCGCTTTATTCGGGGAAGGCGCGCGCCTATCTTCGGCACAAGCAGATTCCATTCGTCGAGAGTGCTACGCCGGAGGATCGCAAGCTCATAGAACAGCATGTCGGGCGTCGCGTGATACCGGTGGTCGTGACGGCCGATGGTGAGTACGTGCAGGACACGACCGAGATTATCGACTACTTCGAGCGCCACTATCCCGAACGGTCGGTGTACCCGGAGGGTCCGTGGCAGCGGCTGGTTTCGCTGCTGTTCGAAGTTTACGGCGATGAGTGGCTAGTGTTGCCGGCGATGCACTATCGCTGGCATTTCAAACGGCAGAACCTGGCCTACGTCCTGAAAAATTTCGGGGACATTATCAAACCGGGCTGGCCGCGTTGGTTGCGACCGATCGGCGGGCTGCCGATGGCAATGCTGTTTGCCACCTTTTACAAGCCGGTTATGGGGCGGAGTCGCGGCAATATCGATGAAATAGAAAAAAGCTACGAGGCCTTTCTGGATGACTTCAACCGGCATCTTGAAGATCATCCGTTTCTGCTGGGCAGCAGGCCCAGTATTGGAGATTTCGGCCTGATCGGACCACTGTATGCTCATCTTTATCGAGACCCGTACCCGGGCCAGCTAATGAGGCGGCGTGCCCCGAATGTCGCGGTATGGGTTGAACGCATGCAACGGCCCACTGATTTCGATGGCAGTTTTCTTACCGATGATGAAGTGCCGGAAAGTTTGTATCCATTGCTCAGGCGCATGTTCGACGAGCAATTGCCGGTACTTGTGGATACTTTGCGGCAGGTTGGGCGGTGGGCGGCGGAAAATCCGGATGCTCAGCGAATTCCCCGGTTCATCGGCAAACACGAATTTGTTCTTGGCAAAGTGAAGGCCAGCCGACGGGTCATGCCGTTCGCGCAATGGATGTTTCAGCGGCCATTGGCCCATTACCAGTCCCTGCCTGCCGGGCAAAAGGCGCGTATCGACCCGATACTCGAGGAACTCGGTGGCCTGAGCGGATTGAATGAACCGGTCGTGATGGCTCTAAAATTCGAAAACTATCGCCTTGCGCTGGAACGGTAGGCTGCATGTCATCAGGGCGGCAACGGTGAATATCTGGCTGGCGCTTCCGCGCGCAGTGCCCAATAAGGCACAATAGTCTTTTGCAGTTACTGGCTGCATTCCCGGGTAAACCGAAATCACGCGAAGGCTATATACAATGAGTAGACAATCACTCGATCCGGCATATCTGCGGCAGCAGATTGTCGGTGTGGATTCGACTTTCGAGACGCCGTTCGGCGAGCGCCTGATGGTTTATTGCGATTACACGGCATCGGGCCGGTGCCTGCGCTTTGTGGAGTCGTACCTGCAAAGCCTGCAAAGGGTGTACGCAAACACCCACACCGAAGATGACATCACGGGGCGCAGCATGAGCCAGTTGCTGCATGAAGCGGAAGAGGCCATCAAGCAATCGGTAAACGCCGGGCCAAGCGGGCGAATTATCTGCTGTGGCACGGGGGCCACCGGCGCGATCGACAAATTGCAGCAGATTATCGGGGTCGCGCTGGCGCCCGCCACTCGCCAGAATATCTATCAACTGATGGACGACCCGGACTCCGGCTACGATGCCGATTCCTTCCGCAAACTCCTCGAGGCCAGGCAACCGGTCGTCTTTATCGGGCCATACGAACATCACTCGAACGAGATTTCCTGGCGCCAATCGCTGGCAACCACGATCGAAGTCCGCCTGGACGCAGTTGGTGATATCGATCTCAAGCATCTGGAAGAGCTGCTGCAAGACCCGGCCTACCAGGACCGGTTGCGCATAGGGTCATTTTCGGCGGCCTCGAATGTCACGGGTATCCGTACGGACGTACACAAGATTGCCAGCTTGCTGCACGCTTACGGCGCTATCGCCTGTTTCGACTTCGCAGCCTGCGCACCCTACGTCGAAATCGACATGAACCCCGCACCGGAAGGAGATGGCGATGACCCGTCTATCGATGCCTTGTTCATTTCGCCGCACAAGTTTCTCGGCGGGCCCGGCTCGAGTGGCGTGCTGGTATTCAACGAACGCATCTACCACCGCGAGTTGCCGCCGAGCGTCAGTGCCGGAGGAACGGTCGACTACGTCGGTCCGGAGGGCCAGGATTTTATCGGCAGGATCGAAGAGCGCGAAAAGGCCGGCACGCCGGGTGTGCTGCAGACGCTAAAAGCCGGGTTGGTATTCCAGGTCAAGGATCGCGTTGGCACCGATGTCATCGACAAGCGAGAGCACGAGCTGACCCAGCGTGCACTGAAGAGCTGGGGCGAAAATGACAACATTGAAATCCTCGGCAATCCGGATCCTGCAAGGCGGGTCGGCATTATCTCATTCAATATCAAAGACCGGGATGGCAACTACCTGCACCACAAGTTCGTTACGGCTTTGCTAAACGATCTTTTTGGCATTCAGTCTCGGGCGGGTTGCTCGTGCGCAGGGCCCTATGGCCACAGGCTGCTGGATATCGATACCGACACGTCGGAACGTTACCGGCATGCGGTGCGGGACGGATACTGCGGCATGAAGCCGGGCTGGTGTCGTGTCGGCCTGCACTGGGTCATGGATGACGCCGAGGCGAATTACGTTATCGAAGCGGTGCGTTTCGTTGCGGCAAGCGGGCACCGCTTCCTCGGACTGTATGACTTCGACCTGTGCAGCGGCACCTGGTCGCACAAACAGATTAAAGATGAGTTGCAGAGCTTCTCGCTCGATGCAGCGTTGAACGATACAGAAGGGGAGCCGGCGGTTCTTTCACTGGAATTACGCAAACAACTCTACGATCATTACCTGACCGAAGCAGAGCGTTGGCAGGCGAGGTTGGAAGGGGAGCCGTCAGTGGCCATGGAATTGCTGGAAGACGAACTCGGCGAGCTGCAATTTTTCTCGCTACCGAGTAACGCAACCTCACGCCACCAGCACTAACGCAAAATCCCGTCTTTCCGGTCTCGCCATCATGTTGCAAAAACTCGCCAGAAGTATGCTGAAAATTACCGGTTGGGAGATGGTCGGTGAAGCTCCGGCCGTCGACAAAGCCGTGCTGATCGTTGCCCCGCATACCTCAAACTGGGACGGCTTCTGGGTGCTGGCCTACAAGGTCGCGATGGGGATAGACGCCCGTTTTTTCGGCAAGCACACATTGTTCTGGTGGCCGCTTGGCAGCATCCTGAGACAGATGGGCGCTATCCCGGTCAATCGCGACGAAAGCCGTGACCTGGTGCGGAACGCGATTGAGATGTTCAAAACCCACGATCGTTTTTTGCTTGGGCTGGCGCCGGAAGGCACCCGCAAGTGGATGCCGTACTGGAGGACCGGTTTCTACCACATCGCAATCGAAGTTGGTGTGCCCATAGTGCTGGGGTTTATCGATTACCGGAAAAAGAGGGTGGGTATAGAGAAAATTTTTATCCCCAGCGGCATTCTTGAGCAGGATCTGGCATTGATACGGAAGTTTTATGCTTCCTTTACTCCCCGTCACCCCGAGAATATGGGGCCCATCGAGTTTCCACCGGCTTAGGCCGGCCCCATCAGATATTTTTCATGCTTCGAGTGACGAGATGAATTTGACGCGCGCAAAGCAGTCCCTGGCCGGTTCGTCCGGCAACCGTGGCTATGTGCTTTTCATGCTGGTGTTGGTTTATACATTCAATTTCATCGATCGCCAGATCATCGGCATCCTGGCGGTGCCGATCAAGGCCGACCTGATGCTGACCGATACCCAGCTTGGTCTGATGGGTGGTCTCGCATTCGCGCTGTTCTATACGGGTCTGGGTATACCGATTGCGATGCTCGCCGACCGGAGTAGTCGCACGTGGATTATCACTATCGCGCTGGTCCTGTGGAGCGCGATGACCGCGGCCTGTGGTCTGGCTCAGAATTTCTGGCAGATTTTCCTGGCGCGGCTCGGCGTTGGCGTGGGCGAGGCCGGGGGCGTCGCGCCATCGTACTCGTTGATCTCGGATTACTTTCCGCCGAATCAGCGCGCGCGCGCCCTGAGCATTTTTTCTTTTGGCATACCGATAGGCAGCATGCTGGGTATCGTGGCTGGCGGCCTTATTGCAAGCACCATGGACTGGCGTGTGGCTTTTTTTGTGGTCGGCGCCGCCGGTGTTCTCCTTGCGCCGATTTTTCGGCTGACGGTCAGGGAACCGGTGCGCGGGCGATTTGACCGGGACAGGCAGGTTCAATCGCCAGCCAGCTTTCGCGAAATTCTGAGTACGCTTGCCGGTAAGAAAAGCTTTTGGCTGATGTCTGTTGGTTCTGCTTTTTCGTCAATGATGGGCTATGCGCTGTTTTTCTGGTTGCCATCGTTTTTTGTCCGCAGCTACGGCATCACGCTTCTGGAAGCGTCGCTTTTCTATGGGGCGATCATCCTGGTCGGCGGGCTGGCCGGTATCTGGATGGGGGGTTGGGCTGCCGATCGTTTCGGGCAACGCAACCGTGCGGTCTACGCGTATGTCCCAGCCATCGCTTTCGTCGCCACAGTGCCTTTGTATGTAGCGGGTGTGCTATCGACGTCACTGGCCCTGACATTTTTATTGATGCTGATACCGACTGCCCTGGGCCTGGTCTGGTTGGGGCCGGTAATCGCCGCCATACAACACATGGTCAAAGCCCATATGCGGGCCACCGCTTCCGCCGTGTTCCTGTTTATCAACAACCTGATCGGCATTGGCGCAGGCACTGTCGTGATAGGAATGCTGTCGGATGGGCTGCAAGGACGGTATGGCAACGATGCACTCAAATACTCGATCCTGGCAGGTACCAGCCTCTACCTGGTGGCCGCCGGATTGTTGTGGCTGGCTGCGCGCTGGTTGCCTGGCGACTGGGAAGATTAAACACCGATGTTCACCATTGGCGCGTAGTTGCCATCCGCAAGGTCGCAAAGTTCCCGAGGTATTCGGTATAAGTTCTTATAACGTCGCTGCCTAGCGGCCGCGCGTTGAGTGTGCCTGCATAGCCATTGCACAGGTTCTTGTCGACCCCCCGTACCGATTTTGACATGGCCACACTCGAAAACGCCGCTAAATAGCTTACAGGTGTGCTGGCAGCGTTCTTGTTTCTACGTAAAACATGATTTATATGAGTTTGTGGAAAAATCGTGTATGAAGCTGTTAACTGGCTCTCATGTCTGGGCTGTCGGCGTGGCTACAGCGGCAGGAGCGTAGTTTTCAAGGGCGCGAGGGGCAGATGCGCGTTGGCCAGGCAGGG
Organism: Pseudomonadota bacterium; assembly: GCA_022572885.1. Taxonomy (NCBI): domain Bacteria; kingdom Pseudomonadati; phylum Pseudomonadota; species Pseudomonadota bacterium. The sequence goes on from JACZVC010000006.1 coordinate 35,308, forward strand.
CGGTCGGTATTGTTGTTGGCAGATTGCGGCTGAAATCTGCTCAGGCCACCAACAAAAAAAGGCCCCGCTGCCCCGGGGCCTTGTTCTTTTCTTGACTGTACAGAGAGCCGTTAACGGGCCAGGCGTTCTTCCTTTACCGGCGCCTGCCGCGGCCATCGCCGTGCCTTTTCCCGCTGTCACCTTTGGCTTCGCTTCTGCCACCGTCGGATCTGTGCGGAGGTGAAGGTTTACTGGCAGCGGGCGCGGGCCGGCTTTCCGGCGCCCGGCTTTGGGGCGGCCGGGTGGCCGGTCTGGCTTGCCTTGGCGGTGGTGAGGGCCTGGCCTCGCGGCTGCTCGAATGTGCGCCGGCATCGGCACGTCTGCCGTGCGGCCGATTGCTCACCACAGGCTGCGGCCGGCTGGTCCGCACTGTATGGCTGCGGTCGGGCCGGTTGACAGACCGGCCTTGATTTGCAGGTCTTGTCGGCCTGCTGTAAGTGCGTCGCGGTTCTGCGGCTCGGACCACCCGGTTGCCGCGCGATTTGTTCTGAACGACCGGCTCGTTTCTCAGGTCACGCCGAACCTGGTCCCGGTTCGGGTTGCTGCGCCTGATTTTGCCGGACGACCGTTTGTTTGGCGGAACAAAAGCGGTTTCGGGTGTCGCATTATGTTTCCAGGCGCCATCACGCCGAGCAGGTCTGGTGGCGTCTCGGGTCGTCCGAACGGCGGGTCTGACCCTCGTTCTGAAGTCTGCACCTTTGGAACGAGCATTGACGCCTTTGATAATTTTTCCGCGGAAACCCGGGCGCGGCCTGAACGTGCCTGGCTGCCCAAGTCTCGAACCATCGGATGTCCTGACAAAATCATTGCCACCGCGGTCAAAGCCGCCCGGACGCCGGTGATTGGGTCTGGCGCCATGGCCGTGGTTTGGCCGCCAGCGATCGCCATGATGCCGCGGGTTTCCGGCAAACCGGTGTCCACCGTAATGACGCGACGGCCGATGGTAATAATGGCTGTAGCGATAATAGGTGTGCCCATAGTACGGGTGACTGTAGTAATTCCAGTGGTGCACATTCAGGTGATGCGAATGCCAGCTAATGGTAAAGGCAGTGGTGATCCCCCAGAAGAACCCGGAGCTAAAGTGGTGGCCCACCGGGTACGGGTAGTAATAGACCGGATAAGGCCTGGGATAATAGTGATACACGGGGTAGGGCTGATAAACGACGACCCGCTCCGGTTCGTAATAGGGAACGTAAATCACTTCCGGGTCAACCGGCGTGATTTCGATGGCGCCGTCTTCGATGCTGACGACCTGGTGTTCATCTGTTTGCAGATTGCCAGCGAGTATTGCGCGGTCACGAAAAGTCTCGACTGCCTCGATGACTTCCGCTTCCTGGTTGATTACGGCCTCACCAAGTTGCCAGGTCCATTCCAGGTCGCTGTTTAGCAGATCGATGACCTCGGGATAGTTGAGCAGGGCGACGACCGATTCGTCCCAGTTCTTATCGGGTTGCAGCGAGGCATCATTTTCCAACGCATCCAGAAAGCGGGCAGCCTGCACTATTTGCAATGGATACGCGGCGGCCGGCAAAACGATCGCCAGCAGGTCATCCGGGTAAAGGGCGACCGGCGCCACCAGGTCTTCGAGTTCCTCGGTGGTGAACGGCTCGACTTGCCCGAGGTTTGCCCCGGCCAGGGCTTCATCACCGGTATTGCCGACCACGACATGGTTGTTTTCGCCATTGCCCGGCGACTGGGCGGCCACGGGCGTAACTGCCAGAGTCATTGAACATAATGCCGCCGACAATACTGCCAGGGACAAGAACCGACTGCCGTGTAATGACTTGAACATATCTGACACTCCCATTTCCTCCATCGTGGGCCAACATTAACCCAGGGTAGCTGAACTGAAGCTGAACCCAGCGCGGCGGGCACGCGTGCAAGCGCGCTCGGAATCGCTTAAATTCGGGCCATGGTTACACGGGCGAAACATCGCTGGGTTCGCGGTCTGATACGGCTGGCTATCAGCGGGCTGTTTCTGGTGATTTTCGGACTGCATGTGCAGGGTACCCTGCGCCTGGAACTGATCGACCGCATCGAGAGCTATCTCTACGACGCCCGGGTGCAGCTCACGATGCCCGGCACTGTCGATGAAAGAATCGTCATAGTCGAAATCGACGAGGCCAGCCTGGCGGTACTCGGGCAGTGGCCCTGGTCGCGGGATACGCTTGCCGGCATCGTCGATGCTCTTTTCGACGAATACCTCATAGACATTCTTGGATTCGACGTTTATTACGTCGAGGAGGAGGAAACTTCGGGGAAACGCGTCCTGAATGATCTTGCAGCCACTGCTTTGGGCAATTTGCCCGAGTTTCAAGTCGAGTATCGACGGCTGCAAATGACCTTGGATAAAGACACGCAATTCGCTGAATCGTTTATTGCTCGTGACGTTGTGCCTGGATTCATATTCAAGAACTTTCTTGTTGCCGATGAGCCGGAAGCGACCGGGGACCTGCCGCCACCACTTTTTCGCAGGGACGCGATCGCCGGATGGACGGTTCCTTTCGTCGAAGCGCGAGGGTATCTCGGCAACCTGAGCCAGCTGCAACAGAACGCGGAGACCGGAGGGTTCGTAGACACGCCGCTGATCGATGCCGACGGTGTGTACCGCCGCATGCCTTTGGTTCAACGATATCGGGGCGACCTGTATCCGACGCTCTCGCTGGCGATCGCTCGCCTGGCCCTGGGATCGCCACCGGTGAGTTTTGTATTCGCCACCTCCGATCCGGATCAATACAGCGGTCTGAACCTGGAGGCTTTTCGATTGGGAGAGCAGGATATTGCAGTCGATGAAAAGGCCGCCGTCTACATACCGTTTCGCGGGCGCCAGGGCAGTTTCAATTACGTTTCCGCCCGATCGGTGCTCGATGGGACCGCCCCCCGGGACAAGTTGGCAGGGAAGATCGTACTTTTCGGCGCGACCGCGGTTGGTCTCCACGATCTGCGTCCGACACCAGTTGGCGCACGTTACGCCGGCGTCGAGGCGCACGCCAACCTGATCGCGGGCCTGCTGGACGGCACAATCAAGCAGCAGCCACCATACTCCGCGGGTCTTGAGCTTTTCGTTCTCATGGTGCTCGCGCTATTGACGGGACTGCTGCTGCCCGGGTTGGGTGCGCTTGCCGGTTTGTTGATGGTGCTGGGCATTGTCGCGGTAGCTTTGGCCGCTAATCTTTGGATGTGGTCCTATCTTGACCTGGTGGTGCCGTTGGCGTCGATGCTTAGCTATACGCTGGTCGTCGGATTGCTGCAGATCAACTACGGCTATTTCATCGAATCTCGCAGCAAGCGCCATTTGTCCAAGGTATTTGGCCAGTACGTGCCGCTCGAAATCGTCGAGGAACTGGAAGGAGGGGGCGCCGAGCTGTCACTGGAGGGAGAGAGCCGCGACATGTCGGTACTGTTTTCCGATGTACGTGGATTCACGAGTATTTCGGAGAAACTCGACGCCAAAGAGCTGACCCAGCTGATGAATGAGTTTCTGACGCCGGTAACGAAAGTAATCCACGAGCATCGCGGCACGATTGACAAGTACATGGGCGATTGTGTTATGGCGTTTTGGGGGGCGCCGCTCGAAGATGCCGACCATGCTCAACATGCTGTGCTTGCCGGACTGGCTTTGATCAAGAAAACCACCGACCTTGGCGAGCCATTCAAGGCTCGTGGTTGGCCGTCGATTGCCGTGGGTGTTGGAGTATCGAGCGGCGAAATGAATGTTGGCAACATGGGGTCGGAATTTCGCATGGCGTATACCGTCATGGGCGACACGGTAAATCTGGGATCGCGCCTGGAAGGCCTCACCAAACATTATGGCGTGCAAATGATTGTCAGTGAGGGGACCATGCGTAGAACCCCCGGCATAGCGTTTCGTGAACTCGATCTGGTGCGGGTCAAAGGGAAGTCTGAACCGGTAGCGATTTACGAACCACTGGGGCTGGCAGACGGGCTCGATGAACCGGCGCGCGTAGCTGTTGCCCGCTTCGCCGAAATACTCGAGCATTATCGCGCGCAAGACTGGGATGCCGCGGAAAGGTTGTTGCGCCTGGCGGCGGCGCGGGAGGACGAACTACTCTATAATACCTACCTGGATCGCATCGAACTGTTCAGAAAGGATCCGCCGCCGCCGGACTGGGACGGTGTGTTCGAACATCTGAGCAAATAGGCTCGGTCCGGGTCCGGCAGATGATGTCGGATTGATTGAAAGGAACGAAACAAGAACGATCCTGGGCCCGGTGACCGTGTTGATCGCGGTTGATCGGGAATCCCGGACAAGCAAAGAGAAAAATAAATGCCACAAGAAACCCATCGGGGAATTGCAAAAGGCATATTGCGAGTGGTCGTGCTGGTGCTGAGCGCCTGGGCGGTTGCGGCCGGCGCCCAGGATGTCGGCCCGGCAACGGTAACCGTGCATATCGACCTGGACGCTGAGACGCAGCAGTTGCTTGCGGAGGCTGAGACCCTGATCGGCCGCGGGCAGAACGATCGGGCTTTCGATCTGCTGGGCACGCGTGAGGCCGAACTGGCGGGCAACCCCCTGTACGATTATCTGCTGGGCATTGCAGCGCTGGATTCGGGCCGGTATGGCGAAGCGATATTCAGCCTGCAGCGGATTCTGGACGTGGAGCCGAGTTTCTCCGGTGCCCGCATGGCGCTGGCGCGCGCACATTTCCAGGCTGGCGAAAAGGTCCAGTCGCGCTCCCTCTTCCTGCAACTTCTGGAAGAGCAACCGCCCGACACGGTACGACAGGTTGTAAATCAGTATTTGGCCGCGATCGATCGCCGGCCGAAACCCCAAAGCCGATTTACACCCTTTATCGAAACCCTTGTCGGTCATGACACCAATGCCAATGCGTCAACCGGGAGCCAGAACTTTCTGGGTTTCATGCTGACACCGAACAGCGTCGAGACAAGCTCGGTGTTTACCGAAGTCGGTGCGGGATTCAACTGGGTCAGGAAATCCGGCCCGCAGTCGGTGTGGTTTGCGAGAATGCGCGCCAGACATCGTAACAATCCCGATGCGTCATTCGTAGACGCAACCACGGTAAGCGGGCAGGCTGCGATTGCCTGGCGCAACGAATCGTTCCATGGTCGGCTCGGTTTTGACGGGTACTGGGGTGCCCGCGATGGCGACTACAACGAGAAGTACGCTGGCGTCAATTTTGAACTTGGACGGCCGATCGGGGACAGCTGGGACATAAGCACCAATATTCGCTACGGTGGGCAACGATACGAAGACAGTATCGGTATTCTGAATGTCGACCGATTGCTTTACAGCCTCGGTCTGATGCGCCCTGTCATGGGGGATGCGAGTGTCAAATTCGAGCTGATTGGCGGCAACGATTCCGAAACACAGTCTGGTTCGCCCTATGGAAATTCGAAGGCGGGCGTACGTTTTAGCATCAGCGCGCCAGTCACCGGGAACACCCGCATGTTCGGATCGATCGGCTATCTGGAGACCGATTACGACGGCATGTTCTTCGGCGCTTCTCGCAAGGACGATCAAACGACCGCGATGTTGCAATTGGAATTTCGCGATGTACTGGCGGCGGGCCTCGCGATAATCCCGCGGGTTCTGTACATCGACAACGACTCCGATGTCGGCCTTTACACCTATGACCGCACCGAAGTGGGAGTATTGATCCGATGGTCACCCAAATGAATGTTCAAAAAGATCGGCGGTGGGTATATCCGCTGCTGCTGCTGGCGGCGATGCTCGCTGTTTTTCCCGGATTGAGAGCAGAAGCGATCGAAGCCGGCAAGGTAATCTTCGTGAAGGGGCCGGTCAGCGCCGAACGCGACCCACCGGTGCCGCTTGCCAAAGGTGACTCAGTCCTGGTGGCGGACGCGATCGTGACCGGTGAGGCGGCGCGCGCGCAATTGCTGATGCTGGACGGCGCGAAGGTTGCGATCCGCCCGAACAGCCGTTTGCTGATCGAGGAATTTCTGTACGCCAGCGGCGAGCCGGTGCCGGAAGGCACGGCGGTAGCGTCAGCGAGCGCGGATCGTGCGGTGTACAGGCTCATCAAAGGCGGGTTCCGCTCGATCACCGGTGCGATCGGCAAGGAGAACGAAGCGGACTATGAGGTTCGCACCCCGGTCGGCACGCTCGGCATTCGTGGCACCGACTATACGGTCCTGTTTTGCCAGGACGATTGCGAATCGGCGCCGGAAGCCGGTGGTTCGTCGCTGCAAAACGGTCTGCATATCAGCGTTGTTGCCGGAATTGTGGTTTTCCGCAATGAGTTCGGGGAGGTCGAGATAACGGCTGGCCAGAAATTTGTGGTCCCGCTGACGGATCGCCGTCCGCAACGCGTTGGTGCACCGGAAGAAACAGATGGACAGGATTCGGGCGCCGGCCCGAGGGATGACGAAACGCCTGAGATTCCCATCTTTGGCACGGATCCCGATGGCAACACGATGGATCTTACCGACCCGAAACGGAATCCGGGAAATCGCACGATAAGCTGGTCCAATGGTCCGCTGCCGCTAACTTTATTTTCCGGATTTGCGGGAACGCAGGACAACACGCCGCTCGAGTACATACTCGATGCGGGCAACAACCTGGAGGGCTTCGTTGGTCCGCATCCGGATGCGACTGGCGGTGTCGTCCGGGCGAACTTTGCCATCGGCGCGGCGGGCAACGCGGAGACAGGCTTCGACTCGGTGACGATGCTGCGCTGGGGCAGATGGTCGGGCGGCATGGCCAGCATCACGTTGGATACCGGCGCCGACGCCAGTCAGGATCTCTCGCAACAGAGCCTTCACTGGATCAGCGGCCCTGAATGGATGACGCCGCCAGTGATTCCTCTGTCAGGCGCAGTCGACTACAGCCTGATCGGCAGCACCTCACCGACCAACAATCTCGGTGAAATCGGCGTAGTCGGCAGCGCGACGTTTCTTGCGGATTTTACGAATATGCAAGTGTTCAACACATTGAACCTGAATATCGGTCAATCCATATGGGTGGCATCGGGCAGCGGGGATATTGGCGCTCGTGCAGGTCTGCCGGCACATCAGTTTTCCGGCTTTTATAATAACGTGACGGTAGACGGTTTTTCGACCGACTTTGGATTCTTCAGCGGTTTCTTCAGCGACCCCGGGAACACGTCTGATCCGAGCCTGCCGGGCGGCGTCGGGCTGACCTATACGTTGTTTGACGACCTTAGCCAATGGGTCTCCGGCGCGTTGGTTTTCGGCGACCCGGTACCCACCGCGCCGCCCGCGGGAGGAGGGGGCCCGTGAGCCGCCAGCAAACCGAACTCGAACATTTCATGGCGGGACTGATCCGCAGGAGTCCGGGCGAAGAAGTATTTCACCAGGCGGTGCGCGAAGTCGCGACCAGCATCATCCCGTTCCTGGAAACCCGGCCGGACTACAAGGAAGCCCGCATACTCGAGCGGCTGTCAGAGCCAGACCGCGTCATCATGTTTCGAGTGGGCTGGGAAGACGATCAAGGCAACATACGCGTTAACCGTGGATACCGCGTGCAATGGAGCAACGCGATCGGTCCTTACAAGGGCGGGCTTCGATTTCAAAAGGATGTGACCCTGGCTGTCTTTAAATTTCTGGGATTCGAACAGACCTTCAAGAACAGCCTGACCGGACTGCCGATGGGTGGCGGCAAGGGCGGTTCCGACTTCAACCCGAAAGGCAAATCGGACCGGGAAGTCATGCGCTTCTGTCAGTCGTTCATGAGCGAACTTTTCCGCCATATCGGGCCCAATACCGACATTCCCGCCGGCGATATCGGTGTCGGTGCACGCGAAGTCAGTTATTTGTTTGGCCAGTACAAGCGCCTCGCAAACCAGTTCACCGGCGTTCTTACCGGAAAAGGACTCGCGTTCGGCGGCAGTGAAATTCGGGTGGAGGCAACCGGTTACGGCTGCGTCTACATGATGGAAGACATGCTGAAACATCATGGCAAGTCCATCGATGGCAAGACAGCGGTGGTCTCGGGCGCCGGCAATGTCGCTCAGTATACGGTTGAGAAGCTCATCGAGCTGGGAGCGAAAGTCCTGACGATGTCCGATTCGTCCGGGTGCATCCACGACCCCGACGGGATTTCCGCCGAGAAGCTGGCGTATGTCAAGGAACTGAAGACGGTGCGCCGTGGTTCGCTGACCGAATACGCGAAGGAGTACGGTGTCAAATTCCATAAAGGGAAACGTCCCTGGGACATCGCGGCAGACCTGGCTTTTCCGTGTGCGACGCAAAATGAAATCAGCGAGGACGATGCCAGGGAACTCGTCAAGAATGGTTGCATGGCCGTTGCCGAGGGCGCCAACATGCCCACGGTACAAGCCGGCATCGATGTTTTTCAGGACGCGCCCACTCTTTTTGCGCCGAGCAAGGCGGCGAACGCAGGCGGCGTCGCGACATCGGGGCTGGAAATGACCCAGAACAGCATGCGATTGTCCTGGTCGCGCGATGAATTGAATGAGCGCTTGCGAGGGATCATGGCTGACATCCACGGGCGCTGCGTTAGATACGGCGAGAGCAATGGACAGGTCGATTATGTGCAGGGCGCCAATGTCGCCGGCTTTGTGAAAGTTGCGGATGCCATGCTGGCCTATGGAATCATGTAGCCGATATGCATAATGGGACCCTGCTGTGAGCTGCCAGATTGCTATTGTCGGCGCAGGGCCTGCCGGTCTTAGCGCAGCCGCCCACGCGGAGGAACTCGGGCTCACCTACGTCCTGCTGGAAGGCAGTCCTGCCCACGCGAATACGATTCAGCGATACCAGAAGGGCAAACACGTCATGGCAGAGCCAGGGCTGGTGCCATTGCGCAGCGCGCTCGAGTTCGAGGCGGGTAGTCGCGAACGGGTTCTCGACGAATGGGAAAAAGGCCTCGCCGATCTCGGCGTCAACATTCGCTACCAGAGCGAAGTCACGGAAATCCGCAAGAGCAATGGCACCTTCCATCTGACCTTGAAGGACGGCGAAGAGATTGCGGCCGAGTCTGTGATCCTGTCAATCGGCTTGCAAGGCAATCCACGCAAACTGGGGGTCGAAGGCGAGGATTCGCGCCTCGTGCAATACACGCTCGATGATCCCGGCGAATACAGCCAGGAAACGATCGTTGTGGTCGGCGCCGGTGACGCGGCGATCGAAAATGCGGTTGCGCTCGCCAAGCACAACAATGTCGTCATCGTTAACCGCCGCGACGAATTCGCCCGCGCGAAAGACGGCAACCTTTCGCTGATATCCCGGGCTATCGACGATGGCGCTATCCAATGCTTTTACAGCACGACCGTCGCCAAAATCATTGATGCCGACGGCGCGGCGACCGGGGCGATCATTCTGAAGACCGAGGCAGCGGAGGCGCGTGTCGAATGCCATCGAATAATCGCGCGCCTCGGCGCGATACCGCCGCGCCGCTTCGTCGAGTCCTGCGCTATCGAATTTCCCAGCGACGACCCGGCCACGCTTCCCGAACTCAGCACGCAGTACGAATCGAACGTCGCGGGCATGTACGTCATCGGCGCGCTGGGCGGCTACCCGCTGATCAAGCAAGCGATGAACCAGGGTTATGAGGTCGTCGAGTATATCGCCGGCAATGACATCCTGCCGGCCGATCACGGGATCCTCGAGCAGAAGTTCGCCGGGTTGCCGTTCGGTCTCGGCGTGGACGAAACGCTGGCGCTGATTCGCGAAAAGATTCCGCTGTTCGCAAATGTAAACGGCCTGGTCCTTCGCGAACTCGTACTCGCGAGCAAGCTCCTGACACCGGCTGCCGGCGATGTCGTCTTCAAACAAAACGACTATACGAACACCTTCTTCACGATCCTGCAGGGCGCGGTCGAGGTGGAGGCCGGCGGTGGGCAGAAGATAAGCATTACCGAGGGTCAATTCTTCGGGGAGATCAGCCTGCTGTCCGGCCGCAGGCGCGCCGCTACCGTGCGGGCAGCCGAGGCCTGCGTATTACTGGAATCGCCGCGCCGGGAGATGATCAAGCTGATGAACTCCTACGCCGATGTTCGCCGCGTGATCGATGAACACTTCATCATCCGGGCTTTGCGGGCAAGCCTGGTGCCTGAAGCGTCGTTTGCAGAACTGCATGAGGTCGCGAAAGCGGCGGAGCTGAAATCCTACAAGGCAGGGGAGATACTATTCGCGGAGGGCGACGAAGCCGACAGCGTGCACCTGATTCGCAGCGGCTCCGTTTCGATCTCGAAGCGCATCGGCGGCCGCGACATCGTCACCTCGTATCTGGCTGCCGGCAACTACGTTGGTGAAATGGGCCTCCTTGGCAACGCCAACCGCTCGGCCACGGTGCGCGCCACCGTGGCGACGGAGTCGATCAGCCTGGACGCCAGTACATTCCTGTCGATGCTCGACCGTAACCCCGGGCTACGGAGGCGCGTGCAGGAAAAGGTCCGCGAGCGGATCAGCGAAAACCTGCGCATGGAAGCCCAGCCGGAGGCCGGCGACATCATTACTTTCCTGATGCAGCAAGGACTCGGCGAGGCCACGGATGTCCTGCTGATCGACGAGTCCCTCTGCATCGGTTGCGACCATTGCGAGAAGGCATGCGCCGAGACGCATGGCGGCACTTCGCGCCTCGATCGTGCGGCCGGACCGACCTATGCGCAGGTGCATGTCCCGACCTCGTGCCGTCACTGCGAGGACCCGCATTGCATGAAGGATTGCCCTCCCGATGCGATCCACAGAGCGCCGAACGGCGAGGTCTATATCGCGGATAGCTGCATCGGTTGCGGAAATTGCGAGCGTAACTGCCCTTATGACGTGATTCAAATGGCCAGCGCCAAGGAAGAACCAACGGGATTGCTGACCTGGATGCTGACCGGCAGTGGGACCGCGCCGGGACAACGCGAGGTGGCCGCGGAAACGGCGGCGGTCAAGAAGGCCGTGAAATGTGACATGTGCAAGGACTTGTCCGGTGGGCCTGCCTGCGTGCGCGCCTGCCCGACCGGAGCGGCGATCAGAATGAGCCCGTCCGAATTCGTCACGCTGGCCAAACGGGCACGCTGATATGCAAGAGTCGATCATCAGGTACAACCGCTACCGTTACCTGTGGGTGGCGCTGGGCGTGTCCGCGGCAGCCGTGCTCGCCTATGCGCTCCACGATCCGCAGGAACCGCCCAACGGTGGCACGGCCCTTGGGTACACGCTCGGCACGTTGGGGGCCCTGCTGATCTTTTGGCTTGCCTGGTTCGGCGTGCGCAAGAGGCAATACTCGTCGACGGCCGGCACCGTTCAGGGCTGGCTCTCGGCCCATGTGTACCTGGGTCTCGCGCTCATCGTCGTGGTACTGCTGCACTCCGGTTTCCAGTTTGGCATCAACGTGCACACGCTTGCCTTCGTGCTGATGATTCTCGTCGTGCTGAGCGGCATTTTCGGCATCTATATGTATATAAAGAATCCGCTGCGGCTGAGCGAGAATCGGCAGGGCGCCGGCCGGGCTGATCTGATTGACCAGATTGACGACATCGATAGCCGGTCAAAGCGTGTCGCACAGGGGTTGCCGAGAGGATATGGTGAGCTGATCCACAGCGGAATCAACCGCACGGTGGTCGGTGGGTCCGCGTGGGCGATGCTCGCCGGCCGCGACAATTCACAGGTCGTATTGCCCACGGGTGACGACTATACGGTTGTTGCAAACCCCGGCCAGGAGGCGGCGCTGGACTGGCTCGCCGAGCAGCAGTCACGCAGTATGGATGCCGGGACGGCGGCCAAGATGGCCGAGTTGTCGGGGTTGCTGCGGAACAAGCGGAAACTGCTGGAGCGACTGCGAATAGACATTCGGCTACAGGCGATGCTCGAGGCCTGGTTGTACATCCACGTGCCACTATCGGTGGCTCTGATGACGGCACTTGCCGTTCATATCATCACCGTATTCTTGTATTGGTGATGCGGTGAGATACCTGATCCGATTCCTGTCTCAGGGTGCTGCCGGGAGCGTCGAGCATTACGACAAAATCGTTGACGATCCGACGATAACGATCGGCCGCGCGACGGATCAGGTCCTGCATCTGAAAGACAAAAGGGCGCGGCTGCAACACGCTCGCATCGAGGCCAGGAACGGCGACGTTCATATTTCCACGCGCGCGCTGGCGGGCGTCACGGTCAATGGGCGTTCGCAACGAGACGTGAAGTTGCAGACCGGCGACGTTATCGAAGTCGGCTCGAACATACTGACGGTTATCGAGGCACCGCCCGGCTTCGATTTCGCGATTACTTTCGAGCTTAGCTCCGCCGCGACCAGCGAAGAGTTGGCCTCCCAATTCGGGTCGCTGCGATTGTCGCAGACCTCCTGGAACAAACGACGCCTGTCCTGGGCGCTGGCCGTCATCGTTCTCCTCTTCGCGCTGATAATCCCGGCATCCGGCCTGATCCACCCGGGCGTTGCGAGCTTCCTGCGCGGCATGCCGGTGCTGCCGGGCGATGGGCTGTGGCTGGCTGGCCCTTTGCACAGCAAGCACTCCGGAGCCGGTGATGATTGTCAGGTCTGTCATGTTGGCGCTTTCTCGCGGGTGTCTGACCAGGCCTGTCTTGATTGTCATGCCGCCGACCGGCATATCGGCGTGGATAGCCAGTCTGTTGCGGTACTCGGGCAGGCGCGTTGCGCTGGCTGTCATCTTGAACACAATGAGCCACCAGAACTCATCAAACAGCACCAGGATCTTTGTGCGGATTGCCATGCAGATTTGGCGGCAGGTGTGGAACTGGCCGTCGTCACTGATTTCCTCAAGCAACATCCCGATTTCCGGCCGAGTTTGTTGTGGCCGCCATTACCCGGTGACGACGATGCCGAATGGACGGTGCGACGAGTCGCGCTTGATGATCCCGGTATGAAAGACCGTTCGCGGCTGAAGTTCGATCACAGCATCCATCTCGATGCAGAAGGGTTGGCAACGCCGGATGACCGGCGGGTCCTGGTCTGTGCCGATTGCCACCAGGTTGAAACCGGTGGCGCGCGTATGATCCCGATCTCGATGGACGAGCATTGCAGCGGATGTCATACCCTGAATTTCGATCCGGACGACCCCGAACGGGAAGTTCCCCACGGCGAACCGGAGAAAGTGCTGCAGATTCTCATCGAATATTACAGCGCCCGCTTACTTGGCGATGATCCCGAGGCGGCGGGACGGCGGTTGCGGCGGCCGGGCCAGGTCTTGACCCGCGCAGACAGGGACCGGGTGGCGGGGGAGGCGCGCAAAAAGGCGATGGCGGTTGCCCAGGATATCTTCGAGAGAACCACCTGCGTGAATTGCCACGAGGTATCGAGCACTGGTGAGGGCGGGGCCGTGCCGTGGCGAGTCGAAGCGGTCAAGCTCACGCAGGAGTTTTACCCGCATGCCGTTTTCTCACATCGGGCGCACGACACCGAGGCAGCGGATTGCGGCCTTTGTCATGCCGCCGCAGGCTCCGAGTCATCCGCGGATGTTTTGATGCCGGGAATCGATACTTGCCGCGAGTGTCATGGCAGCGCGGTAGCGCGGCGAAACCGCAGCGGGCAGATCGCGAGCACCTGCATCATGTGCCACCGTTTTCACACGCCTGACAAGGGCGCTTTCCCGTGACCGCGGCAATCGACGCCGGCAGCCTTTTCGGCAAGCCCGCGTGGACCGGCTGCCGATTTTTCTGCTTTGCCCTGGTTCTCGTGCTTTATGGGTGCGGCGGCGGATCGCCTGGCCAGCCCCCGGTCAGTGTGGACCCGAATACTCCACCTATAGGCTGCAGCGGATTTTGCGCCGATACGCCGACTCAACTCAGCGTCGCCGATGTCGAAGGGGTGATCGCGCAAGCGGTTGCGGAGGCGCAGGCTCGCGGAGTCAGCGCGACGATCGCCGTCGTCGACCGGCTCGGCAACGTGCTGGCTGTTTTTCGGATGAACGGGGCGGCAACGTCGGTGACGGTTGCGTCCGGCATGCCGGTCAGCGGCGGCCTCGAACAGGTCAACATCGTGCCGGACTCGATGGCGGCGATCAGCAAGGCGGTAACCGCCGCTTATCTTTCCAGTGAAGGCAATGCGTTTAGCACTCGTACTGCCAGTCAAATCATTCAAGATCATTTCAATCCGCTGGAGACGATGCAACCTGGCGGGCCATTGTTTGGCGTGCAGTTCAGCCAGCTGCCGTGTTCAGACCTGAATCAGCGTTTCAGTGGCGGCCTGCCCGGCGCCGGCCCTTATCGTTCGCCGTTGGGGTTGTCCGCCGATCCAGGCGGATTGCCACTATACAAGGCCGGAACGCCGGTGGGCGGCATCGGTGTTATCAGCGACGCAAGCTATAGCGTCGACCTCGATATTGCGGATCGCGACATTGACGCCGACGAGCTGGTCGCGCTGGCAGGTGCAGCCGGCCTGGCGGCGCCGCGCGAGCGACGGGCGGAACGTATCAGCATCGATGGCAAGACCCTGCGCTTTTCCGATGCGGAGGAGCCCGATCTGTTTGCCGATCCGAATGCCGCGCCATCTTTCTCCAGCATCGACGGCGTTGCCGGCTCGCTGATCGTGGTGCCCGGTTATTCGGGCGGCGCCCCGGTCAGGCAGGGAGTCGCTTTCGGCCAGCCAGCCTCCGGCATACGCCCCGATACCCTGGACTTCGCCGGGCTGGATGCTTTTGTCCTGGTCGATGCCGTCGATGCCGAGAGGTTTCGGCCGCAGGCTGGAACCGATGGCGCCGCGGCGCTTGCCGCGAGTGAGGTCGATGAAATTCTGTCGCGCGCTTTGGCGGTTGCAAACCGGGCCAGGGCGCAGATTCGCCGGCCATTGGGGAGCCCGGCCCGGGTCAGCATATCGGTTGTGGACAGCAACGGCGTAGTGCTGGGGATCGTCCGCAGCCGCGACGCGCCCGTGTTTGGTATAGATGTTTCCTTGCAAAAGGCGCGTACGGCGACGTTTTTCTCGTCCAGCGCCGCTGCCGGTGCGCTGAACGGCGTGCCGCCGGCCACTTATCTCGATGGCGGGCTGGTCGTTCTCCGCAAGGAGCCGTTGTCACAGTATGTTTCCCGGCTCAGGTCATTCCTCGGGCTGCCCACGGCGCTGGCCGATGGCATGGTCGCGTTCTCCGACCGGGCGGGCGGCAATCTGTCCAGGCCGTTTTTCCCTGACGGCATCGATGGCAATCCCGAAGGGCCGTTTAGCAAAGCAACGGGTCAATGGAGTCCTTTTTCAACCGGCTTGCAACTGGACCTGGTGTATAACGCGCTGATCCAGCACGTAGCTTTTGTGCTCGGACTGGCGCCCGATGTGTCCGCCAATTGCACCGGCATAGACGGTTTCGACACTGGTTTTGCCGTTGCTGGGGTAATTCCGGCCCTGGCCAACGGGATCCAGATTTTCCCGGGCAGCGTGCCGATATACCGCGGTACCCAACTGGTCGGGGGGATCGGCGTTTCAGGCGATGGCGTGGACCAGGACGACTTGATCGCCTTTCTCGGAGTACACGAAGCCGCGCTGCAACTGGGTACGATCAACAACGCGCAAATCCAGATGCGCGCTGACAACCTGGTGCCGCAGGGAACCCGGCTGCGTTACGTCAATTGCCCGCCCACGCCCTATCTCGACAGCGACGAACAAAATGTCTGCGACAACAAATAAACTGGCGTCGATAGCGCTGGCCGGTGCGCTGGTTTTGTTTTCGGCGCCCGCGCCTGGCGACCAGCCGGTTCCAGTGGAGGATTCAGTTGCCGTGGATTGTTCGGGCCGGCATGGCGAGCTCCGCAGGCGGCGACCGGGGCGTCCGCGGCCGGCGCCGCCGCCTTGCGATCCCGAGGGGCTGCCCCCGGCGGCGTGGGGAGACTTGCCGGAATTCACGGTCGTGCCGGATCGCTGGCGTATCGTCTCGGCGCTCGGCTACCCGGAGCGTTGGTGGGACCCATACAGTGGCAACAATGTGCTCAAGGGTGACCGGCCGGCATTTGGCGATGACTGGTTTTTCAGTCTGAAAGTCGTATCCGACTCGATCTTTGAATTTCGGCGGCTACCGACGCCGGTGGGCGGCTCGACCACCGAGAGACCCGGCAGCCTCGATATTTTCGGCAGCAGCGATCAGCGGGTCTTTAACCAGTTGTTGATTGTCGAAACCGTGATTTACAAGGGCGACACCGTTTTCCGGCCACCTGATTACGAGTTTCGGTTCATGCCAGTGTTTAACCTGAACCATGTGGCGGTCGATGAACGCGGTTTTTTGAGGGTCAATCCGGCAACCGGCACCAGCCGGAAGGAGGGTTTTGTCGGCATCCAGGGGTTGTTTGTCGACAAGCACCTGAGAAACGTTTCGGAGCGTTACGATTTTGACAGCCTGCGTATTGGCATCCAGCCGATCACAGCCGATTTCAGGGGGTTCTTGTTTCAGGACAGCCCGTTTGGCGTCCGGCTTTTCGGTACGCGCGACAACAATCGCTGGCAATACAATATCGGCTGGTTCAGGCGATTCGAGAAAGACACCAACAGCGGTCTGAACGATTTCCCCAAGCAAAGCCTGGCGGACGCACTGCGTGACGATGACGTATTCCTGTTTAATGTGTATCGGCAGGACTTTCCCTGGCTCGGCTTCAACAGCCAGTTTGTGCTGGTACACAACCGGAACCGGGAAACCGGCGAGGGCTTTTTTGACGACAACGGGTTCATAGTCCGGCCTGCGTCGCTGGGAACCGAGAGGCTACGCGATTATGACGTCAGCTATGTGGGTCTTAATGGCGATGGCCACATCGGCCGCTGGAATCTGACCCTCTCCGGTTACTTTGCTTTTGGAGAAGAAACGCCGAGTGTTTTCCGGGACGGCAAAACCGACATACGTGCTTTTTTTGCTGCGGCGGAAACCTCGATCGATTTCGACTGGTACCGGATTCGGGCAACCATGGTTTATGCCAGCGGCGATGACGATCCCTTCGATGATCGCGCCACCGGCTTCGATGCCATACTCGAAAACCCGCTGATTGCCGGCGCCGACACCAGTTTCTGGATTCGTCAGGCGGTACCGTTTATCGGCGGCGGCAAGGTCGCGTTGTCGGGTCAGAATGGTTTGCTGAACTCACTCAGGCCATCCAAGGGGCAGGCGCAATCCAATTTTACCAACCCCGGCCTGAGCCTGGTCGGTCTTGGCGCCGACCTGGACCTGACGCCGCGGTTAAGGCTTTCGGTCAATCTGAATCAACTATGGTTCAACGAAACGGCGGTACTCGAGGCCAGCCGCAACCAATCCGGGATATCCCGGAATATCGGGCAGGATGTTTCCTTGTCGTTGATTTACCGGCCGCTGATTTCGCAAAACGTCATCCTGCGCTTGTCCGCGTCAGCCTTGCTGCCGGGCGCCGGTTACAAGAGCCTGTTCGGAAATGACACACCGTATGCCATATTGGCCAACCTGGTGATGGAGTACTGATGGTGAGCCGCGCACTACATGTGCTGTCAACCACCTGCCTGCGAACGGCGTTGTTGGCGCTGTTGGTAGTAGTTCCCGACTGGTCGCCGGCCAGCGAGGGTGAGAAGCCGCAGGCCATCGACTACCCCTTTTATCCACCGGCGCCACGGCTGCAGACGCGGGACGCGGCGCGTGCCAAGAGCGCCGGTTGCGTTTCCTGCCACGAGCGTACCGATGCCGCAACGATGCACCGAGGCGATGCGGTCGTTCTGGGGTGTACGGACTGCCATGGTGGTCTTGCCACCATCGGCAGGCCGCAAGGTGCGGAACCAAAAGAGACCGCTTATGACGAGACGATGCGGCGCGCGCATGTGCGGCCCCTTTACCCGGAATCCTGGCACTACCCCGATAGCGCAAACCCGGAGCGCAGCTATACCTTGCTCAACCGGGAGAGCGCCGAGTACGTTCGTTTTGTAAACCCATCGGATTACCGGGTGGCCAGCCAGGCGTGCGGCGCCTGCCACCAGTCGCTGATCGATGCCAATGTGCGCTCGCTGATGGCTACCGGCGCCATGTTCTGGGGCGCCGCCGCTTATAACAACGGCATCCTGCCATTCAAGAAATATATCCTGGGTGAGGCTTATACGGCCGACGGGGAAGCGGCGGCAGTGACCGGTACGGGACTGGCCCCGGAGATTGCGGAAGCCCATGGCGTCTTGCCCGGACTAAGCCCCATGCCCGCCTGGGAAACGGTCAAACCCGCCGATGTGTTCCGCGTGTTCGAACGCGGCGGCAGAAATATCGGCAACCTGTTCCCGGAGATCGGTCTGCCAAACGTCAGCGGCCAGATCCAGCGGCTGGAGGAACCGGGACGGCCGGATATCCGCCAGTCGAACCGCGGGCCGGGAACCGGTGCGAGAATTTCCGTGCCGCTGATCAATATCCACAAGACTCGGCTGAACGATCCGCTGATGTGGTTTCTCGGCACCAACGACCAACCGGGTGACTACCGCTCGTCGGGATGCGCCTCCTGTCATGTGGTCTATGCCAACGACCGTGACCCCCGGCATTCGGGTGGCTATGCGAAATACGGTCACGACGGTGTATCGGCGTCGGTGGACCCAGCGATTCCAAAGGGCAAATCCGGGCATCCGCTCAGGCACCAGTTTACCCGCATGATCCCGACCAGCCAGTGCATGGTTTGCCATATGCACCAGCCGAACATGTTTATGAATACTTATCTCGGTTACACGATGTGGGATTACGAATCCGATGCTCCATTTATGTGGCCAGAACAGCAACAGAAGCTCAGTACCCAGGCCCAGCGCGAAGTTCTGGACCGGAATCCGGAGGGCGCAGTGGTCCGCGGAAAGTGGGCCGATCTCGATTTTCTGCGTGGCGTATCCGGGCTCAATCCACAGCTAAATGACACGCAGTTTGCCGATTATCATGGGCATGGCTGGAATTTCCGGGCCGTTCAGAAGCGCGACCAGACCGGCAGGCTTCTCGACGCCGATGGCAATATCGTCGCCAACGATGATCCGCAGAAATTTCAGAAGGCCGTGCATCTTTCCTCGATTCATCTCGACAAGGGCATGCACTGCGTCGATTGTCATTTCGCCCAGGACAATCACAGTAACGGGCATATCTACGGCGAGGTCGCCAGCGCCATCGAAATCGAATGCAAGGATTGCCATGGGACTGCGCAACAATACCCGACACTGCTGACTTCCGGGCCGGCGGCCCGGCCCGGCGGTTACGATCTGCGCCTGCTGAGAAACCCCAATGGCAAGCGGCGTTTCGAGTGGCGGGGCGGCAAACTGATTCAGCGCTCGTTATTGGACCCTGACAAGGAATGGGAGTTGAGCCTGGTCAAGGACTCGGTCGATCCTGAGCACGACGCGTATAACGCGAAGGCGGCGCGGGCCAAGCTGATGAGCCGGGATGTGCGCACCCAGGAGTGGGGGCCGCAAATTCTAACGGCCGATCTCGCACACCAGGACGAGGAACTGGAATGTTACAGTTGCCATACTTCGTGGGTGACCAGCTGCGCCGGTTGTCATTTGCCGATCGAGGCAAACTGGAAGACCGAGCGTCACCAATATGAAGGTGGGGAAACCCGGAACTACGCGACCTACAATCCGCAGGTTGCGCGCGATCAGATGTTCATGCTCGGTAAACGGGGCCCGGCTAATGACGGCAAGATAGCGCCGGTGCGCTCGTCGTCCGCACTGGTCCTGTCCTCGACCAATGCGAACCGCGAACGCATTTATATACAGCAGGCGCCCGTTGCCGCCAGTGGCTATAGCTCACAGGCTTTTAACCCGCATTTCCCCCACACGACGCGCAAGACGGAAACCAGGACCTGTACGCAATGTCACTTGTCGGCAGACCGGGACAACAATGCCGCGATGGCGCAATTGCTGTTGCTGGGGACGAACTTCGTCAACTTTGTCGGGTTCAATGTCTGGCTCGGCCTGGCAGACGCGGTATCCGCGGTGCAGGTTACGGAATGGGATGAACCGCAGGCGGTGATAGGAAGTTACCTGCAGCGCTACGCCTATCCCGACAATTACCGCGCTCACCAAGGCAATGGCAATGTTCTTGAGCAGGAACATCATCGTGACGCAGGGGCGGCCAGTTGCGTGCAGCTTCGGGGTGAATATCTCTATGCGGCCGAGGGGGCCGATGGGGTCAGGGTCTACGATGTAGCGAACGTGGCCAACAAGGGTTTCAGTCAGCGTATCGTCGGCGCGCCGTTCAGCCCGCTCGGCCATGACTCGCATTTACCGAGTCGCGATGCGACTTGCATCGCCCTGCCCACCAATCAGCCGATCCACCCGCCAAAAAACCAGGGTGAGCTGATGCGGGTAGAAAACCAGGAGCAGCCATTTCATCCGCTTTACAACTACGCGGTG
This sequence comes from Pseudomonadota bacterium, assembly GCA_022572885.1. NCBI lineage: Bacteria > Pseudomonadati > Pseudomonadota > Pseudomonadota bacterium. Next base: position 55,598 of record JACZVC010000006.1, read on the forward strand.
ATTTCCGATCGGATAGAGGGGCTGATCCTGGTCGATATCAATACTTTTTCAGATGGCGATCTGGACAATAACTTTGTAACACGCGCTCTGACCTGGGACGGCGATGGTGCGCTGGCAGGCGCACGGCATGTCACGCTGGGTGGTTATTATGCTTACCTGATGACCGAGCGGGGGCTGGTCATCGTCAACCTCGACGATCCTCTGGAGCCGAAGATATCCGCAGTGCTGCCGCTCGATGGCGGTTACGCATCGGCCTTGCAATTCAGATATTTGTTTGTCACCGACAGCACCGGCATGCGGGTGGTCGATGTCACCGATCCGGAGAACCCGGTGCTGGTCGATGGCGCGGGCGTGTCATTGCGCGAGGCGAGAAAACTCTATGTCGCGCGTACCTATGCCTATGTTGCGGCCGGCAAGGATGGTCTGGCCATTATCGACGTCTGGAATCCGGAGCAACCCAGCTTGCTGACGATGTTCGATGCTGGCGGGCAAATCGTCGATGCGCATGACGTTGTCGCCGCGTCGACCAACGCATCGCTGTTCGCTTACCTGGCCGATGGCAAAGGCGGGCTGAAGGTATTGCAACTGACCTCACCGGAATCGCAGCCAAACTTTTACGGGTTTAGCCCGGAACCAAGGCCTGAAATCATTGCGAGTTATCCAACGCGAAGCGCTGCGTTGTCGCTGTCGAAGGGTCTCGATCGGGATCGTGGCGTGGATGAAACCGGTGGGCAGATTGCCGTGTTTGGCCGCAGAGGATCCAGGCCGTTGAACCGTCAGGAGATGGAAGCTCTTTATCTCGATGCGGAAGGAGATCCATGGTATGTCCATGACGAATAAATCTTTGAACAGATTCACAACCCCGCTGATCGGTAGCTTACTGGCTCTCGCGATAATGTTCCCAGTGGGCGCATGGCCCGAGACTTTGCCTGCCGACGATGGCAGAAAGCATCTGGGTGTGGCGTCCTGCGCCGCGTCGCAGTGCCATGGATCGGCGACGACACGCAGCGGTTCCCGCGTGCTGCAAACCGAATACGTGAGCTGGACGCGGTCCGATCCGCATTCCGGCGCTTATCGAACCCTGCTTGGCAAGCAGTCACAGGCCATCGCGGCCCGCCTTGGCTTGAAGGCCGCGGAGAAAGCCGATCTTTGCCTGGATTGCCACGCCGATAATGTAGCCCACAGCTTGCGTGGCGAGCGTTTCCAGATCTCCGACGGGGTTGGTTGCGAGAGTTGTCATGGCGGAGCCGGGCAATGGCTGAGCACCCATGACGACGCAGGCGGGACCAGTCGCGCCGCCAGTATCGAAGCCGGAATGTACCCGGCTGACAAGGTGGTGGACAGGGCGAGGCTGTGTCTATCCTGTCACCTGGGGACAAAAACCAAATTCGCCACGCACACTCTGATGGCTGCAGGTCATCCGAGGCTGGCATTTGAACTGGATACTTTTACCGAACTTTGGCGGACGGCGGGCCGGCAGCCGCATTACCAGGTCGACCAGGATTATCGTGAGCGCAAGGAAGATGCCGGGCACGTGCTCGCCTGGGTATCGGGCGTGCTCGCCGACAGCAGGCAACGCCTTTCCCTGGTCCAGGATCCGGCTTTCCTGGGTAGTGGCCTGTTGCCGGAACTCGGGCTGTTCGATTGTCACGCCTGCCACCGATCGATGAAAGTTGTGCGCTGGCAACCGCGCCAACGCCACCGGGGACTGGCGCTGGGCATGCCCTACCTCAATGACGGCAGCCTGGTGATGGCAATGGCCGTGGCAAAGGGTGCCGGTGGCGCGTTGGTTGACGAATTGGCGGCGGCCGTAGCGGCGTTGCATGCGGCAACAGCGGCGAGTCCCGCGAGCATGCAGGCAGCGGCGGCGGCGCTCGATGACGTGCTTCGACGATTGCAGGCGTACGTCTCGTCCAGGCCGAACCGGATCGACAGCCAGCTCGTTTTGTCTGCGCTTCTGGAAGCGGGTGCGCAGGGAGAATTTGCCGATTACGTTGGCGCCGAGCAGGCCTTTATGGCGATCCAGATGCTGGCCTTCGAAAGCGGTGATCTGTCGTTGCAAAATTATCTGGACATTCTGGCGGCGGCGGTCGAGGATGATGAGCGTTTTCGGCCCGCGGAGTTTGCCAGGTTGCTGCGGTCGTTGAACGACGAAGCATTGTGAAAGGAAGCGATCGGACGATGAACATTGGCAAGTACCAGGAAGACTTCCCGTCACTCCGGTTTTCGGCGCCCAGCGAGAAAGTTTTGGAAATCACGCTCGAGGCCGCGGAGAAACTGAACGCCGCGGACGCGGCCATGCATCGTGACCTGGCCTATGTATGGCGCGACATCGACCTGGATGACTCGGTAAATGCCGTGCTGGTCAAAGGTAGCGGCAAAGGGTTCTCAGCCGGTGGCGATTTCGAACTGATCGAATCGATGATCGAGGACGATGACACGCTGGTGCGCGTCTGGAAGGAAGCGCGTGACCTGGTTTATAACCTGATCAATTGTTCTAAGCCGGTGATTTCGGCCATTCACGGTCCGGCGGTCGGCGCCGGGCTGGCGGTCGGTCTGCTGGCCGATATTTCCATCGTCGCGAAAAACGCCCGCATCCTGGACGGGCATGTCCGGCTCGGCGTCGCCGCCGGCGATCACGCGGCGATGATCTGGCCACTGTTGTGCGGCATGGCAAAGGCCAAATATTATTTGTTGACCAACAAGGCGATAAGCGGCGAGGAGGCGGAGAGAATCGGCCTGGTGTCGCTTTGTGTTGCAGACGACGAACTGTATTCGACGGCGCTGGAAATCGCCATCGAATTGTCGAATGGTAGCCCGAGCGCGATACGCTGGACCAAGTATGCGTTGAACAACTGGCTGCGCATGGCGGGTCCGAATTTCGATACATCGCTCGCGCTTGAGTTCATGGGATTCAGGCAAGCCGATATTCGCGAAGGCCTCAAGTCGCTGAAGGAAAAGCGATCGCCAAAGTTCAGCGACAAATCATCGCTATAGCCGGCCAGACAGCAAGCCGGTCACTTCAAACACTCTCGATAATCATTGCGATGCCCTGGCCGACGCCTATGCACATCGTACACAGCGCGTAACGGCCACCGGTCTCGCGTAACTGGTAGGCGGCGGTCGTGATCAGGCGTGCGCCGGTCATGCCCAGCGGATGACCGAGCGCAATGGCGCCGCCATTCGCGTTTACCCGCGCGGCATCATCCGGCAGACCGAGTTCGCGCAGGACCGCCAGCGACTGCGCGGCAAAAGCCTCGTTGATCTCGATGACATCCATCTGCGCCAGTTCGAGACCGGCTATCGCCAGCACTTTTTTTGTCGCCGGTAGCGGGCCGATGCCCATGATCCGTGGCTCGACGCCGGCTACCGCCATGACGACCACCTTGGCCAGCGGTTTCAGACCGTGCTTTCTGGCTGCCTTGCCCGATGCGAGGAGCAGCGCGCAGGCCCCATCGTTGATCCCCGAAGCATTCCCCGCGGTTACCGTGCCGTCTTTGCGAAACGGCGTTGGCAACCGCGACAGTTTCTCCAGGCTGGTGTCCGCCCGCGGGTGTTCGTCAGTATCCACGATGAGCGGATCGCCGCGCCGCTGCGCGATGCTGACCGGGACGATCTCGTGGGCAAAAAAACCTTTTTTCTGTGCAATCGCAACCCGCTGCTGGCTCGCGAAAGCAAACGCGTCCTGATCGGCGCGGTTGATGCTGTATTGCTCGGCGACGTTTTCGCCGGTTTCCGGCATCGAATCCACGCCATATAGTTCTTGCATCAATGGGTTGACGAACCGCCAGCCCATCGTCGTATCGAACATCTCCGCCCTGCGCCCGTACGCCGTTTCCTGTTTCGGGATCACCAGCGGAGCGCGCGACATGGATTCGACGCCGCCAGCCATAACCAGTGAAGCTTCCCCGGTTTTGATGCTGCGCGCGGCCATCCCGATCGCATCCATGCCCGAGCCGCACAGGCGATTCACTGTGCAGGCCGCGACATCGACCGGCAAACCGGCCAGCAGGCCGGCCATGCGCGCAACATTTCGGTTGTCCTCGCCAGCCTGGTTGGCGCAACCGTAATAGAGATCGTCGATGGCCTTTGGATCGAGGCCGCTGTTCCGGTTCAGAATTTCCGCGATCGGCCTGGCCGCCAGGTCATCGGCACGTACCTGGGCCAGTGACCCGCCATAGCGGCCAATCGGAGTTCGTACCGCGTCGCAGATAAATGCATCGCTCATGATCTATTCCCTAGTTTAGTTTGCCGCCATCACTAGCCAGTGTCGCCAGCAATTCGGGCGCTGACCAGTATTGCGGGCCAAAGCGCTCGCCAAACCCGCGGATCGCCTCATACACTTTGTCCACGCCTATGGTATCAGCATAAAACATCGGGCCGCCGCGATAGCGCGGAAAACCGTAACCGTTCGCCCAGACCACGTCTATATCGCTCGCGCGCAACGCGAAACCCTCTTCGAGTATTTTCGCCCCTTCAAGAACCAATGCATAAATACAACGTTCGATGATTTCTTCGCTGCCGATCTCGCGTTGCTCCACCCCCAGGCGCCCGGCTTCCCGCCGGATCATTTCGCCAACCTCGGGATCCGGTATCGGTGTGCGTGAACCGTTCTCGTACAAATAAATGCCGCGGCCGGTCTTCTGGCCATAACGGCCCTGTTCGGCCAGCATGTCTGAGACCCGGTAATAGCGGGGATCGTCGGGGAGGTCGGTGCGCTCCTGGCGGACCTTGTAACCAACATCGAGCCCGGCGAGGTCGCCGACGGCATTCGGCCCCATCGCCATACCCCAGTCAGTCAGCGCCTTATCAATATGTTCAGGCGCGGCGCCTTCGAGCAACAGAAACTGGTTTTCGCGGCCATAGCCATAAAGCATGCGGTTGCCGACGAAGCCAAAGCAATTGCCGACCAGCACGCCGATCTTCGATAACCGCTTTGCAAAACGCATCGAACTGGCGATGACCTCAGCCGAGGTCCTGGCGCCGCGAACGATTTCCAGCAGTTTCATAATGTTTGCGGGGCTAAAAAAATGCAGCCCGATCACGTCTTCGGGGCGGGAAGTTGCCGAGGCGATCCGATCGATATCCAGCGTCGAAGTGTTGCTCGCGAGTATCGCGCCATCGCGACATACCCGGTCCAGCGTGGCAAACACCTCTTCCTTTATAGCCATGGTTTCGAACACGGCCTCGATGACCAGGTCGGCATCGGCCAGAGCCGAGAAATCGTCGATGAGTTCCAGGCGGGACAACTGCGCCTGCATTTGCGCCTCTGTTTGTCGCCCCTTGCTGACCGCTGCCGCCAGCAACTTTTCGATCGTGGCCCGGCCACGCTCCAGGCCCTGCCGGTCCTTATCGAGCAGGGATACATCCAGACCCGCATTGAGACAGGCCAGCGCGATGCCGGCGCCCATGGTACCGGCGCCGATAACCGCAATTTTGTCGATTTCCCGTACCCCGGTTTCCTTCGGCACATCGGGAACGCGGGCGACCTGGCGCTCTGCGAAAAACAAATGCCGCATCGATGCGCTCTGGCTCGAATCGCGACAAAGGCGAAACAGTTCGCGCTCCTTGCGCATACCGTCATCGAAAGAAAGAGAAACCGCTGCTTCGACGCATTGCACGATTCTTTCGGGCGCTGCAAAGCCCCGCGTGCGGCGCGCGATTTTTTTTCGGTACGCTGCGAAAAAGCCCTCCTCGACATCGATGATTTTGCGCTCGCTGATGCGCGGCAGATTTTTTTGAGCAATCGATCGCGAGGCGAATTCAATGGCGGCTTTTAGTAATTCGTCTTCGGTACATTCATCGACCATCCCCCAGGCCATGGCGGTTGCCGCAGCCACCGGTTTGCCGCCGATCATCATGTCGAGCGCGTGTTCCGCACCGATCAGCCGTGGCAGCCGCTGGGTACCGCCTGACCCTGGTAAGAGACCCAGCTTGACCTCCGGCAAACCCAGTCTTGCAGCGCTGACCGCTACCCGGTAGTGACAGCACAGCGCGGTCTCCAGTCCGCCCCCCAGCGCGGTGCCGTGGATTGCAGCAACCGTCGGTTTGCGGCAGCTGTCCAATTGCGCGAGAACTTTCCGCAGCGAAGGGCTTTGCGGCGGTTTGCCGAATTCACGGATATCGGCGCCGGCGATAAATGTCCGGCCGGCGCAGTAAATAATTAGCGCCTCGATCGCATCGTCGCCGTCTGCTTCGGCAAGACAGTCGCTGATGCCTTGGCGCACGGCGTGAGACAAGGCATTGACCGGTGGGTTGTCGATGGTGATGACCGCGACCTGACTATGCCGGGTCAGAATGACTGTTTCGCTCATCCAGTTTTATTCCCGGTGATGGTGAGCGCTTATTGTAGCGTCTTAGCGGGGAAACTATTAACCGGTGGCGATAGAGGACAAGCCCTCACCCGAAAACCGCGATCCTGGGTGAAAAATGCGGGCCTGTCCTGAGCGGGCGATCAGGTCTTGTCGTAGTCGATGATCAAGGTCCTGCTGAGCGGGCGTGCCTGGCAGGCCAGGATAAATCCTTCCTCGACTTCCCAGGGTTCCAGTGCATAGTTTTCTTCCATCTCCACCTTGCCTTCGCGCAGGTGCGTGCGGCAGGTCGAGCAGACTCCTGCCTCGCAGGAGGCAGGCAATTCCAGGCCATGTTCGCGGCCTGCTTCCAGCAACGTCATGTCATCCATCGGCATGGCGAACTTTTTCGTATGCCCATCGAGGATTACCGTGACGCTGGCGATATTCTCGGCCAGGTCGGCGGGCTGCGGGGCAACGGTTTTCGGCGCCGGTTCGGTTTTCTTGCTGACCGCAAACCGCTCGCTGTGAATATTGCCTCTGCTGATGCCGAGTTCAACGAGAGTTTCCTTGACCGTATCGCTCATCGTGCCGGGACCGCAGATGAAAACTTCATCGGCGGTCAGGCCCGCACAGAAACCCTGGTAGAGCTGGCGGACTTTGTCCGCATCGAAACGCCCGCTGGCGATTTCGAATTCCTGCTCCTCCCGGCTGAAAACGAAATGCAGAGACAGTCGATCGGGGTACTGGTTTTTCAGGGCGTACAGCTCCTCAAGAAACATCGTGCTTTCATGAGTCCTGTTGGCGTAGAACAGGAAAAACCGGCTTTGCGGCTCTGTAGCCAGCGTGGTTTTCGCTATCGACAGCAGGGGAGTAATTCCGCTACCGGAGACGAACGCCACGTAGTTTTTCTTTTTTTCCGCTGATAACGGGGTCTGGAAGTGACCGACCGGCGGCATTGCCTCGAGTACATCCCCGGCCTTCAGAATATTGGCGATATAACCGGAAAACAGACCGTTTTTCTGCACCCGAACGCCAATGCGGAGCTCCGGGTCGTCGATCGCGCTGCATATCGAATAAGTTCGCCTGACCTGTACGCCGTCTATCTCGGCGCGTACCGGCAAGTGCTGGCCCTGGACAAAGGCATACTCATCGCGGAGTTCCTCCGGCACACTCAGATAAACGCACACCGAATCCGGTGTCTCCGGTTCGATCCGGGCAACCGTCAAGTTGTGAAAATGTTTCATGCCGTTACTTTCTTTCGATGCCGTGGGCCGGAGCCTGACGCAATTTCATATGCATTTGAAATATTCGAATGGCTCAAGGCATTCAATGCATTTGTAGGAGGCCTTGCAAGCCGTCGAGCCGAATTCACTGACCTTTTCCGTGTTCTCGGTACCGCACCTCGGACAGGCGACGATGCGTTCCGTTGCGATGGGGTCACCGAGCAGCCTGTCGCGTGCTGCCGCCCCTTTTTCCGGCGGCGCGACGCCATACTTCCGCAATTTCTCGCGCCCGCGATCACTGATCCAGTCGCTGGTCCATGGTGGCGACAACACCCGCTGTACGGATACCTGATCGATACCCCCCGATTGCAGCGACTTGACGACGCTGTCCTCGATGACTTCGGTCGCAGGGCAACCCGAATAGGTTGGCGCGACGCCGACAATCACCTTTGCACCGTCGACTTCCACCGAGCGCACGATGCCAAGATCGACGATGCTCAATACGGGGATTTCCGGGTCGGGTATTTGCTCCAGGATTTCCCAGGCCGATGCTTCAAGGGTTTTGCTCTGAGCCGCCATGGTCTTACCAGTTGGCGCCCGGGTAGGTGCGTTGCAGGCTTTGCATCTCGGCCAGGATGTAACCTAAATGCTCGCTGTGATGGCCTTGCTTGCCACCGGAATCCATCCAGCAGTCTGCCGGTTTTTGCAAAGTGGCTTTGCTCAGCAACGCATCGATTTGCCGATGCCATTGTTCGCGCAGGACTGCCAGATCCGGTCCTTCCCATTCTGAGCGCATGATTCGATCGACCTGGTCAGCCTCGAACAGCTCCCCGGTGTAGGTCCACAGGCGATCGATCGCGTGCTGCACCCGCCGGTGGCTTTCATCGGTGCCGTCGCCGAGACGAATCAGCCAGTGGCTGGCGTGGCGAAGGTGGTAAGTGGACTCCTTGACCGCACGCGCGGCTATTTCAGCGAGTTTCGTGGCCGGGGATGACATCAGGGCCTCCAGCTGGAGAGAATAAAATGTTTCGAACAACACCAGCCGGGCGATGGTCTCGCCGAAATCCCCGTTTGGCTGTTCGAGCAGCAGGACATTGCCGTAATCCCATCCATCACGGAGAAAACAGATATCGTCTTCGCTTCGCCCCTTGCCATCGAGTTCACCGGCGTAAGAGAAAAACATTCGCGCCTGCCCGACATAGTCGAGCGCGAAATTGGCCATCGCCATTTCTTCTTCGAGCTCCGGGCCGTGGCCAACCCACTCGGAAAGGCGCTGCGCCATGACGATGGCATTGTCCCCCATGCGCGTGGCATATGTGACCAGTGCTTGTACTTTGGTCATCTGGTCGGCCGGTCCTTATATATTTTCGACATCGTCCGGAATCTTGTAAAAAGTCGGATGGCGGTAGATCTTGTCGGCAGCCGGCTCGAACAATGAATCGCTGTCTGCCGGGTCGGAGGCGATGATCTCGGTGGATCTGACAACCCAGATGCTGACGCCCTCGTTGCGCCGGGTATACAGATCGCGTGCATGGTCAAGCGCCATCGTCTCATCGGCGGCGTGAATACTGCCAAAATGGCGGTGGCTCAGACCCGATCGGGCGCGGATGAATACTTCGAATAATGGCCAGTCCTGTTTACTCATGTTTCCCTCATGCTGCGTCTCTTGCCGCTTGTTTTTCCGCGTAGGCGCTCGCGGCTTTCCGAACCCAGCGGCCATCATCGTGGGCCCTGTTGCGGGCTTCCAATCGCTCACGGTTGCATTTTCCGTTGCCCTTGAGCACTTCCCAGAACTCCTCCCAGTCGATTTCCCCAAATCGGTAGTGGCCGGTTTTTTGGTCAAAAACGAGATCCTCATCCGGCATCTTGAGCCCCAGGTATTCGGCTTGCGGCACCGTCGCATCGACAAACTTCTGGCGCAGTTCGTCATTGCTGATGCGCTTGATTTTCCAGGCCATCGACTGGGCGCTGTGCTCCGAGTTCTTGTCGCTGGGGCCGAACATCATCAGCGATGGCCACCACCAGCGGTTCAGGGCGTCCTGCGCCATGCGCTTTTGCTCATCCGTGCCCCGGCACAGTTCGAGCATGATTTCATAGCCCTGGCGCTGGTGAAAACTCTCTTCCTTGCAGACTCGGACCATGGCCCTGGCATAGGGGCCGTAGGAGCAGCGGCACAGCGGAATCTGGTTCATGATCGCGGCGCCATCGACCAGCCAGCCGATCGTGCCGATATCGGCCCAGGTAATCGTTGGGTAATTGAAAATACTCGAGTACTTGGCTTTCCCGCTGAGCAAGTCAGCGACCAGGTTGTCGCGGGATACCCCCAGCGTTTCCGTGGCACCGTATATATACAGGCCATGACCGGCTTCATCCTGAACCTTGGCCAGCAGTATGGCTTTGCGCCGGAGCGTCGGCGCGCGGGTAATCCAGTTGCCTTCGGGCAGCATGCCGACGATCTCCGAATGGGCGTGCTGGGACATCTGCCGGATCAGGGTCTTGCGGTAAGCCGATGGCATCCAGTCTTTGGGCTCGATTTTCTCATCGGCGTCGATCCGCGCCTGGAATGCAGCGAGACGCTCGGGGGTGTCGCCAGGATCGGCGGCCGACTTTTTCTGTTTTTGGTCAAGACCTTGGGTATACATGGAAGCTCCGCAAATGCCCGGGCAATAAACCCTGAGAATTATAAGCGCATTTTGATGCCGCTACGCCTGATCCAGGCCATCGAGCAGCGATCTGTCCAGCGCGCTCGACCGTCCCTGGAACATGGCAACCAGCAGATCGTCCTGGTTGCGTACGCTGACTTCATAGAGGCCGGCGCGCCCGCCACGGTGTATTTCCCTCGCATTGGCGCGCAGCACATCGCCGGCGTGTACCGGTTTGAGGTAATCGATACTCGCCCCGGCTGCCACCGTGACCCGGTCGTAGGCATTGCAGGCAAAGGCGAACGCGGTGTCCGCCAGCGCAAAAATATAGCCGCCATGGCAAATGCCGAAGCCGTTGAGCATGGCGGCGGTTATGTTCATGCGTGCCTCAGCCGAGCCGGGCTCCGGGATCGTGACCTCGATGCCCAGTGCCTGCGACGCCAGGTCTTTCGCATACATTGCATCCCGGCACGCCATGGCTTGCTCAAGATCAGTCATGCGCCTACCTGCCCTTGAATTTTGCTTCGCGTTTTTCCATGAACGCTGCTACGCCTTCCTGGTAATCCCCGGTACGACCGGCTGCCTGTTGCAGGTCGCGCTCAAGATCCAGTTGCTGGTCCAGCGTGTTGCCCCAGCTCGCGTTCAACGCCTTCTTGATCAGCGCGAGGCCACGGGTTGGCTGGCCGGCGAAATGCACACACAAAGCTTCCGCCTCGGGCATCAATTTTTCATCGTCGACACAACGCCAGATCAGGCCCCATTCGACCGCCTGCTCCGCACTGAGCGAATCGCCCAACATGGCCAGCGCCGTCGCTCGCGCAGGTCCAAGCAGTCTCGGCAATATCCAGGTGCCGCCGGAATCCGGGATCAACCCCAGCTTGCAAAAGGCCTGGATGAATTTCGCCGATTTCGCCGCGATAACGATATCGGCCGCCAGCGCCAGGTTGGCCCCGGCCCCGGCCGCGACGCCGTTTACCGCACAGACGATCGGCATTTCCAGGTTTCGTAACCGGCGGATCAACGGGTTATAAAAATTCTCCAGCGTATAGCCCAGGTCCGGTGGTTCCGCGCCCGGTAAAACCCGTCGCTCAGACAGATCCTGGCCAGCGCAGAAGCCGCGGCCGGTTCCGGTCAGCAATAATACCCTGCAATCGCCCGCCTCCACTGAGTCCAGAGCAGCGCTGACTTCTCGGTGCATCGCCTCATTGAAGCTGTTCAGGCTTTTCGGGCGGTTCAGCGTCAGCCTGGCTATGCCGTCGGTGATGCTGAATTCGATGTTTGCAAAACTCATTTGTGCTCCAGGTTTTTTCCAATCGCCTGGCCGTGGCACCTGTATGCGCCCGGCGGGGCGGTTATCGTATGCACTCGACTGAGTGATCGGCTATTCTGTGCCGCCCGCCACTAAATCGCAATGAGGTTTGTCATGAAGCTGCAGTCATTCGCAGAAAACCGCTGGCAGCAAGGCGCCACCGATGGCGTACAACTGGTCAGTGCCGTAGATGGTGGAGAGATCGCCACCTCGTCGAGCGAGGGCCTGGATTTTGGCGCGATAGCGCATTACGCGCGCACCACCGGTGGCGCCAATCTTCGCAAGTACACTTTCCACCAGCGCGCCAACATGCTCAAAGCGCTGGCCAAATACCTGATGGAGCACAAAAAGGAATTCTATGCGCTTTCCGGCAAGACCGGCGCGACCCGCACGGATTCCTGGATCGATATAGACGGTGGCATTTCCACGCTTTTCGTGTTCTCCAGCAAGGGCCGGCGCGAAATGCCCAATGACCACGTTTATGTCGATGGTCAACCCGAGTTTCTGTCGAAGAAGGGCAGTTTCGTCGGGCAACATATATTCCTGCCGCTCGAGGGCGTCGCCGTTCATATCAACGCGTTCAACTTTCCTTGCTGGGGGATGCTCGAAAAACTGGCGCCGTGCCTGCTCGCAGGCATGCCGGCGATCGTCAAACCGGCGACCAGTACCTCCTATCTCACCGAGGCGATGGTCAAACGGATTATCGAATCCGGCATATTGCCCGATGGCGCTATCCAGTTGATCTGCGGCAGCGTCGGCGATCTGTTCGACCACCTGAACTGTCAGGATGTGATCGCGTTTACCGGCTCCAAGACCACGGCGGAATTGCTGCAACAGCACCAGACCGTGATCGCTCAATCGGTGCGCTTTACCGCGGAGACCGATTCGCTGAACGCATCGATACTGGGACCGGATGCGCAGCCCGGCACAGCCGAGTTCGATCTTTATATCCAGGAAGTGGTTCGGGAGATGACCGTGAAAGCCGGTCAGAAATGTACCGCCATACGCAGGATAATCGCGCCCGCCGAGTTCAGCGGTGAACTGGTCAACGCACTGGCCCAGGCGCTCGGCAAGGTCCGCGTCGGTAACCCGGCCAACAAGGAAGTCCAGATGGGCCCGCTCGCCAGCCAGGGTCAGCGTGAGGAAGTCAGGGAGCGGATAGCCGAACTCAGTGGTGACGCAGAAATGATTTACGGCGATCTGGAGAATTTCGAACTGATCGATGCCGATACCGAAAAAGGCGCTTTTTTCGCGCCCGTGCTGCTGCATTGCCAGAAACCGCTGACCAGCCGGGCGGTGCACAGCGTTGAAGCGTTTGGGCCGGTCAGCACGGTAATGCCCTACGACACGCTGGACGAGGCTATTACCCTGGCGCGGATGGGTGAGGGCAGCCTGGCCGGTTCGATATTCACGGGTGACGATGAAATTGCGGAAACGCTGGCGCTGGGCATCGCGCCGTATCACGGTCGCCTGGTGATCATCAATCGCGATTCGGCCGGTGAATCGACCGGCCACGGCTCGCCGTTGCCGCACCTGGTGCATGGCGGGCCCGGCCGGGCCGGTGGCGGGGAGGAAATGGGCGGCATACGCGGTGTATTGCATTACATGCAACGCACTGCCTTGCAAGGGTCGCCAACGACGCTCGGCAAGATTGCGCGACGCTGGATACGCGGCGGCAAAGAGAATGTCGAGGAGGTGCATCCGTTTGGCAAATACTTCGAAGAACTCGAGATCGGCGACACGCACCACACCGCATCGAGAAAAATAACGGTAGAGGATATCGAGAATTTTGCCGAACTCAGCGGCGATAAATTCTATGCGCACATGGATGACGAGCTGGCTGCAAAAAACCCGTTTTTCGAAGGCCGGGTCGCACATGGCTATTTTATCGTATCGATGGCGGCGGGGCTGTTCGTGCAGCCTGATTTCGGACCGGTGCTGGCGAATTACGGGCTCGACGACCTGAGATTCGCGCAACCGGTCTATATGGGCGACGAGTTGAAAGTCCGGCTGACCTGCAAGCAAAAGACGATGCGCGAGGGCGAAGATTACGGTGAGGTTCGCTGGGATACCGAAGTGAGCAATCAGGACGGGGAAATCGTTGCCGCTTACGATGTGCTCACGATGGTGGCAACGCGCAGCCAGATGCCCGGTTGATCAGTCCGCCCAGCCCTCGAGCGCAGAAACGAATACCGAGAGGAACTTGTTGGTTTGGTGCGCGTCCAGCGCACGGTGATCGATAGTCAGGGTCACATAGCACAGCGGCCGGATTTCCATTTGCTCCTGGCCGTCGGCTTCGACGACGACAACTCTTTTCTCCAGTTTGCCGATACCGAGGATCGCGTTTTGCGGTTGGTTGATGATGATCGGCGACGCCATCAGGCTGCCGCTGACCCCATGATTTGAAATCGTGAACGTGCCGCCGCTTACGTCGTCCTGGCCCAGCTCGCCCTTGCGCGCTTTGTCGGTCAGGGTTTGCAGCTTCCCGGCGATCGCGTCCAGCGTCATCTCCTGCGCCCGGTGAATGACCGGCACGATCAGGCCCTCGTCGCCAAGCGCCGTGCCGATGCCGATATTGATATCGCTAAACAGTTCCAGGCCTTCATCGTGGAAACGGCTGTTGACTTCGGGTACCGCGCTCAGCGCCGCGACCGCGGCTTTGACGAAATAGGCGGTATAGGTCAGTTTTACGCCCTGGTCTTCCAGGCCGACGCGGTTTTTCGCCCGGTGCGCGATGACGGCCGACATGTCCGCCTGGAACACACAGGTGACATGGGGTGCGGTCTGCACGCTTTTCACCATGTGCGCGGCGATGCGTTTGCGCATCGCCGTATGCGGCACGATCGTCCCTCCGCCGGATGCTGCGAGCGCGTCCCGATTTTTCGCCGCACTCGATTCGCCGCCCGCGATATGGTTTTCGACGTCTGCGCGGGTGAGCCGGCCATCCCGGCCGCTACCCGTGATCTGAGAGGCATCCAGGCCGTGCTTTTTGAGCAGTTTTTTTAAGCCCGGGCTCAATTTCGGCTGGTCAACGGCTACCGCGGTTTTTATCGCGGCAGCCGATTCGGCCGGTTTTTCAATTGCACCGGTTGTTACCTCGGCCGTGGCGCCCGCCGCGATTCGACCCAGCACGGCGCCGGGCTCGACCAGGCTTTGTTCTTCGACCAAAAGCTCGTGCAAAACGCCGCTGGCTGGCGAGGCGATCTCAACGACCACCTTGTCGGTTTCCAGTTCGATCAAAGGCTCGTGCAGCGCGACCGTATCGCCGGCTCGCTTGAGCCATTGCATCAGCGTCGATTCAGTCCCTTCTTGCTGGTCTTCCGGCACGACGATGTCGATCAGTTCTGGCATTCGCTTCCCCGGGCGTTAGTACTCAAGCAGTTTGGTCATTTTTCCGGCTATTCCAGCTACATCCGGAACCACCGCATGCATCAGCAGCGGATTGTGCGGACTGGGGATATCCGGCATGGCCAGCCGCTCGACTGGCGCGTCCAAGTCGAAAAAAGATTCGCTGGCCACGGTCGCGACTATCTCCGCGCCAAAACCGGCGGTCATGTTGTCCTCGTGTACCACCAGGCAGCGCCTGGTCCTGGCGACCGATTCCAATATGGCTTTCTTGTCCCATGGCATCATCGTGCGCAGATCGATAACCTCTACGCTGCCATCTACCTGGCCAGCTGCAATTTCGCAACGCGGCACCATCGCGCCCCAGGTCACGACGGTCAGGTCTGTGCCGGACCTGGTGATTTTTGCTTTGCCAAATGGCAAAAGGTATTTGTCGCCGGGGTAGGGTCTGCGCGCCCATGCATCGTCCAGCATCGAGCGGTGTTCAAAAAAGATCGTCGGGTTGTTGCTACGCAGCGCCGCGCGCAACAGGCCGGTTGCGTCCTCGGCATTGGATGGCACGGCAACCTGCCAGCCGATGCCGTGTGCCCATTGCACTTCATTTGTCTGGCTGTGCCAGGGATCGCCGCATTTGAAAAAACCACCGGGGATTCTGACTACTATCGGTGCGGCAAAGCGGTTGTTGGTCCGCCATCTCATCGTGCCACAGTCATTCAATTGCTCCGCTGCCGGGTCGGCATACTTGCGAAACTGGAGCTCGGGCACCGGCATCAGGCCGGCTACCGCCATGCCCACGGCACGGCCGATGATGCCTTCTTCCGAAAGGCTGGTATCGAAAACCCTGTTGACGCCGAATTTTTCCTGCAAACCCATCGTCGCCGCATGCACGCCGCCCTTGGGTCCGACGTCTTCGCCAAAGACAGTAAGCTTCGGGTTGCTTGCCAGTTCATATTCGAGTGTACGGCGAATGGCCGTCAACATGTTGATTCGCGTGGGCTCGGGTTCCGGTTGTTCGCCGGATTCGGGAAA
Source organism: Pseudomonadota bacterium (assembly GCA_022572885.1). Taxonomy (NCBI): domain Bacteria; kingdom Pseudomonadati; phylum Pseudomonadota; species Pseudomonadota bacterium. Next base: position 71,439 of record JACZVC010000006.1, read on the forward strand.
AACATGACCGCTGACGGCCAGGCCGCCTTGTTGTTGTATCTCGGGTTTGCCGTCAGGCCCGGCTTCGCAAAAAACATGCCGCTCGATGGTTGCCGGATCGGGCTGGGTCCTGGCGAGTGCCGACTCAAGCGCATCGGCGACTACCCGTTCGACTTCCTGTTCCAGCTTTTCCCAGGCGGCTTCGTCGATCAACGCCGGAATCAGGTAGTCACGTAGTTTTGGTAGCGGATCACGGGATTCTTCTGCGGCGATGATCTCGGCCGATTTGTAGGCCTGGGTATCTTGTGCCGAGTGACCGGCCAGCCTGGGTACGGAAAGCCTTAGCAGGGCCGGTCCGGCGCCGCTGCGAACGTGGTCGACCGCCTGGCGGATCAGCCCGGCCGCCGCGGCCGGTTCTGTGCCGTCGCCATCCAGGACCCGCAAATTCTCAAACGATTTGAGGTTGGCTGCGATGTTTGCCCCTGGCGTCTGCAGCGTGGATGGCGTCGAGATGCCATATGCGTTGTCCTCGATATAGAACAGCATCGGCAGTTTCAGTGTCGTCGCCATCGTCAGTGCAGACCAGAATCCATTGGTCGCTACCGATGCGTCGCCGCCGAGGGCAGCGCCGATAGCACCCTTGTAGCTATCGTCGCCGAGTTCATCTGCGTGATAAAGAATTGACTGCGCCCAGCCGGCGACCGGCGTGTATTGCGCCCCGACTCCACCGCACATCGGCAGGACCGTGGCGCCACCAGTCGAAGGAAGGTTGAAAACAACCCCGATGTCGCGGCCGTCACTGAATCCGCCGGAGCGCGCCAGCGGGCCGGCGAACGCATCTTCGATCGATAGCCCGATCGCCAGCAGCGATGGCCTGGACCGGTAATAACCGCTGGTCGCATCGTGCGGATGGTTCAGCAAGGAACCCAGCAGGATCTGCGCCAGGTCATGGCCACGCGCAGAGAATTGGTAAAGCACTTTCTTCTGTGGGACCAGTTCGCTTTCCTCGATCCGGTCGATGGCCCGCGAGGTCAGCATCAGGCGCGCAATTTTGAGCCAGTCAAAAGCAGGGTCAATACTGTCATCGGAACGAACCGACGCTTCTTGTGCTATTTCCGAACTCACAGATGCAATGCCTGGTGCTTTGGGGGAGTGCGAATAATACCCGCCCCGCGGGCAGCTTGGCCAGAGCCGCATCATTTGTTTCCCGCTTGGATTAAGATGACTGCTATGGTTTGGGTGGGCCCGGTTATCCCGGTGCGGCAGGGTTAAACAGGAGGAAGAAACGTGGATATTGTGGCCATCGTCAGCGCCCTGATTTTGATCGAGTATTGGGTCATTTCTTTTCTGGTTGGAGTGGCGAGGGGGAAGACCGGCGTGAAGGCCCCGGCCATGCAGGGTGCGCCGGAGTTCGAAAGGATCAGCCGCGTACAGCAAAACACGCTGGAGCAATTGATCGTCTTGCTGCCGGCGATGTGGCTGTTCGCTTTTTATGTGCACCCGGTGATAGCTGCCGGTCTGGGTGTCTTGTTCCTGATCGCACGAATAATTTACTGCCGCGCCTATCTCAGGGAGCCGTCAGGCAGAGGGCCGGGGTTTGCTATCGGGCAGATTGCGCAGGCGATTTTGCTGCTTGGTGGTTTGCTCGGCGCGATATTGGCTTTGCTCAATTAGCAAATCCAGATTCAAGATCACTTTATCGGCGGGCGATTGCGCCGGCCGGTGGTCACCGTGGCAGGCAGAGGACCCGACGACTTTACTGCGCTGCCGCAATCCATCGTGAGAAAATCGGGGTATTCGCTCTTGGGGTAACCGATTTTCGTGTGCGGCGGGGTCTAATAAAGAGGCGACCCAGGATCGGCCATGCTTCTTTATCTTGAAGACAAACAGCTAGTGCAACGAATGCTGACGGGCGATCAGCGTGCGTTTGATCAGTTCTTTACAGAGAATTTCCAGCGGCTGTATCGATTCGCGCTCAGCCGCGTGCCGGACGATCCTGAAAGTTGCAGGGAAGTCGTCAATTCGGCGCTGAGCAAGGCGATCAGGAACCTGCACAAATTCAGGGGCGAGGCGGCGTTGTTTACCTGGCTATGCGCGATTTGCCGGAATGAGATCAGCGACTGGTTGGAACAGCAGGGCCGATACCGCCAGCACATCTTGCTAACCGAGGATTTTCCAGAGATCCGGGCGGCGGTTGACTCTTTCCAGACGCCACTTGCGGATGACCCGGAGTGGAATATGCAACGCCTGGAGTTCGTCAGGTTGATTCACGTTGCCCTAGACCGCCTGCCGGCCAGGTATGGCGATGCGCTGGAGTGGAAATACATCGAGGGTTACTCGATTCGGGAAATTGCCGGGCGAATGGGGATCGGTGAAGAAGCGGTGCAGTCGCTGCTCGCCCGGGCCCGCAGAGCATTTCACGATGTTTACGGTTCGCTGACGACCCATGACATTAGTTCACGGGTCTCTACCTGAAGGTTGTGCAGATGTATGAATAAGCGAAATAAAAACCAAACCCAATCGGCTGACGAGGTTTTTAGCAGCTTGCTTGGACAGGCTTCGCCCAGACGAAAGGCACCTGAAAGGGATGAGTTGGAAATCCGACAGGCTGCGCTGGCGGAATGGAAAAAGATAACGGGAAAACGCAGGGCAAGACGCCGCCTGGTTTCGCTGGCTGTCGCGGCGACCGTGGTAATGGTATTGGCATCCCTGATCAATGTCAGTCGTCTTGCGGAGACAGATATGGACCTTCAACAGCTTGCCAATGTTGAAAGACGAATTGGCGAAATCATTATATTTGAACCAGCCACCGATACCTGGCGTGGGCTGGCAGAGAGCGATGTTGTGCTTTCTGCCGGGCAAATCATAGCAACCAGCGGCGGCGCCAGGATAGCTGTCTCATGGAATGCCGGCGGTTTGCTGAGGATAGACGAAAAGACGCGCGTGTCTCTAACCGCCAACGACCAAATACAACTGCTTTCTGGTCGACTTCATTATGATTCGAAGTCCCTTTACTCAAACCAGCAACCGCTAGTCAACCTGTTGATTGAAACACCCTATGGCAAAGTTCGGCACATGGGCACGCAATTCATGACCGACCTCGCGGGTGGTGCACTGTCGGTCAGCGTGCGTGAGGGCGAAGTCGCGATCAGTGGCGACAGCATGGAAACGCTGGTACTTGCCGGAGAGAAGGTAATTATCAGCGAAAGCGGCATCGAGGTTCGTCAGTCCATTTTGCCGTACTCGGACGAGTGGAAGTGGGCCCAGGAAATTGCGCCGGCATACGAGCTTGATGGCCGCAGCATGGCCGAGTTTCTGCAGTGGATAAGCCGTGAGTCTGGTTTTCTTATTGAGTATGAGACAGAAAGCGCTAAATCCTTGGCCGAGGAAACGATACTACACGGCAAAATCGATTTGCTGCCCATGAAGGCGTTGGAAATCATGTTTCAGACCGCTGACCTGGTGTACGAATTGCATGGCGGCGTGATTCTGGTCAGTACCCGGCAAACTTCCCGAGCATTCGGCAGCTGATCTGGAGATTTGTTGTGCCGGTACCGATCATCAGAAGAAGGGCCGGTCCTTGGTATACTGAGAAGCATGCGTCGTACCGTTAATTTGTCCGACGAACCCGGTTCGACAGCCATATCGAACCAAGTAAATCTGTTCGGATCAGTCCACCGCTTGTTTCTCATCGGGCTTTGCTTCGTTGCGTGGACCACATCCGTGGTTGCAAGCGACACCTTTGCCGGGCGATCCATAAGCGGAGTTCTGGAACAATACCGCAGCGAGGGCTGGGCGTTCGCTTACAGTTCAAACCTGATAAAACAGTCGATGCTGGTTCGTGCCGAGCCCGAAAGTATCGACCCGGAAGGAATAGTTCGCGAAATACTCATGCCCTATGATCTGACGCTTCTCCATATTGACGAACTCTATGTCGTTGTCAGAACCGAAGACGGGCTGGTACACGCCAACCAGGGCTCATTGCTGCTCATCATCAGGAATGTCCCGCCAACCGCCAATATGGGCGCGCTGTCTGTGACAGCATCTGTCTCTTTGCCGGAACCGTTAGCAATCGGCAACGGATTACTCAAATTCAATAACCTAAACATTGGCGATATAGAAATAAACATTTCGCTGCCCGGATTTGTTACCGAACACCGAACAGTCCAAATTAAGCCAGGAAATACTTCGGTGATTCTGGTGGAACTGGCTCCCAGTCTCTGGGAGTTTGAAAAAGTGATAGTCACTACCAGCCGTTACCGGTTGCAGCGTGAGCTGTCGGCTTCGGTTTTTCATATTAACCAGAGGGCGATTCAGAGTATGCCGGATCTCGGGGACGACCCGATAAGATCGGCCCAGCGCCTGCCCGGTGCCGCCGCCGGCATATCTGCGAAAACACACTTTCGTGGCGGGGCTGATGACGAAGTGGCAATTATCCTGAATGGCCATCGGTTGCTGGACCCATTTCATGTCCGCAATTTTCAGAACATCTTCAGTGCTGTAGACGTTCGCGCAATCAGCGGAATGGAAGTTTATACCGGGGGTTTTCCGGTTCGCTACGGGGACCGGATGAGCGGACTCATTCTCATTGAAACCATGAAACCAGTGAGATTGCGCCAGACCGAAATTGGTTTTAGTGCCTACAACACATCCTTCCTGTCGGCGGGCAGCTTCTCATCCGGCAGTTTCGACTGGTTGATTTCGGCACGACGCGGCAATCTGGACTTGGTCGTAAACAAGGAGTTCGGTGAGCCCGACTACAGTGATTTCTTTTTCGAACTGGCTGGCGAGCTGGCACCGAAAGCCACTTTGTCGCTCAATATTCTGCTGGCTAGCGACCGGGTGCTGATTGTCACCGATGACAAAATCGACGATCAGGAACGATCGGACAGTCGGGCAGACAATTCGCAGTTCTGGCTCAGGCTGGAAAACGAATGGACTGACGACCTGAGCAGCACAACGGTGCTGTCGTTTGACTCGATACATAATGATCGTATGGGTCTGGTCATCGATCCCGAGGCGATAGTCGGTTTCGTCGATGACCGAAGGGAGACGAAGATTGTAACCCTGCGGCAGGACTGGCAGTGGTTTGCGCATGGAAGTTATCTGCTGCAATGGGGCATCGAGGCGCAGCATGCGGAGGCAGATTATCGCTACCAGAGTACGGTCGACTATTTTGGTATTAATGCCGTATTTAGTGGTCTGCCGGTTGCGATCAGCCACGATCTGGCTGTCACTCCGGATGGAGACGCTTTTGCCGCGTATGTGTCCAACCGCTGGCGGGTAGGCTCCCGGGCAATCATGGAACTCGGATTGAGATGGGACAAGCAGACCTTTCAGGATACGAATTCAGACTCGCAGTTCAGTCCCAGGTTGAGTGTCCTGTACACGCTAAACCCGAAAACGGATTTTCGCCTGAGCTGGGGGCGTTATTACCAGTTTCAGGGCATTCAAGAGCTCCAGGTTGAGGACGGCGTCAACCGGTTTTTCCCGGCACAAAGAGCAGATCAACTGATCATTGGAATCCAGCATCGCTTTGGTGATTCCTATCTTTTTCGTGCCGAGGCATTCAGCAAAAGCATGGAGCGACTCAAACCGAGGTTCGAGAATCTTTTCGATCCTCTGTCCATACTTCCTGAAATACAGTCCGACCGTGTACGAATAGACCCGGAAAAAGCGCGTGCCAGGGGCATCGAACTGTATCTGGAAAAAACCAGCGGTAGTCTGAGCTGGTGGGGCGCTTATTCCTTTTCGAAAGTTGAAGACCAGGTGAATGGCAGCAATATCGCCCGCGGCTGGGACCAGCGACACGCATTGCAAGGTGGTTTTTCGTGGCGTCCGGGTGACTGGCAACTGGACATCGCCGCCGGCGTACACACCGGCTGGCCAAAAACAGACCTGGTTTTGGACTTCGATTCGTCAGGAGAGCCGGTCGTCACGCCGGGGCCAAGAAACGCGGGACGTTACGCCAGGTTCGCCAGTGTCGACATGCGTGTGAGCAGAAAATTCCAGTTGGGCAAGGGTACACTGGCGGCGTTTTTTGAACTGACCAATGCGCTGAACAGGAGAAACCCCTGTTGCTCGGATTTTGACCTGGAGGAAGACAGCGCCGGCATTTCCTTCCTCGAAAAGAACGAAGATGACTGGCTGCCGTTGTTGCCCGCATTGGGATTTCTTTATGAATTCTGAAGCCGGCCCTCGTTTTGGTTTTATTCTGGCAAGTCCGCCGACAAGGGCTGAATAGCGTTGACATCGATATCAACGGTCAGGCCGCTGTCGGGCGCCAAGAGAAACGAATCAATATTCAGTTCGCCGCTAGTGTCGTTACCGGACCAGGTGAGAAGTCGGCCGGGTCCAGTGCCATTTTCACCCAGGTCATTGGACTTAATTTGGCGTGCCGAAGACGTGAACACTGCGTAAAGTGCTACCTCGCTCCATAACTGCTCAGGATGCAACAAAAGCCCGAGTATGTTGGCAATCAGGTATTGTCCATCGGCTAGCCGCATAAAGAAAACACAACAAAGCCAAAGCCAAAGCGGCCCAAAGACGGGGATGGAAAGCCTTGACAATTAGACGACCGTTTTCCGTCTGATAAAGCGTCTAAGCATATACACGTGCAAAGCAAGTATCGCAGCCGCGTTCGGCTGTCTTGTGACACTTGCCGACATATGAGCAGGAGGAACGAGAAATGAAACAAAAACATTCTATGTCAAATACACTTTTCGGAGCAGCAGCTGTTGCTGTCATGGGTATCGCAACCACGGCCGCAATGGCAACCGAGCCGTGCGGCGACCTGGGTGAGTGTAAGGCGCTCATCGAAATAAATACCACGGACGGGGATATCGGTTTTCATTTCCTGATGGATGGCGATGACCTGGTCAAAGGCGAAGTCAGGAATCCTGATGGCAAGAAAATCTTCAAAGTGGATGCGAAAAGAGAATTGCGCGAACAGTTTTTTACCGAGCTCTTCGTCGAGAGCGCAGAGCCACTGTGCTTCGATCCGACGACTGATGACGATATAGACAACGATGACGAAGACTTCGTCACGCTGGAGGAGTTCCTGGAGCGGTGGGCGGCCGGTACGTACGTATTCAAAGGGAAGGGAGATGAGGGAGAAAAGTCAGGGGGTGAATCGGAGCTCACCCATGAACTTCCCGCCGCTCCCAAGGACCTTATGTTTGATGATATGTCAGGCGTAATTTCATGGGCTGCGGGCGACGATCTTGGGGAATGCGCGACAAACACGGAATTGGATGACCTCGTCGAAGAGGAAGTTCTGCCGGTGCACCCGGAAGATGTGGTCGTTGCCGCCTGGGAGATCGTTTTCGAACCCGATGTCGATGATGGTGACCCTTTAGGACAACTGAAGTTCACCATTCGGGTATCAGGCAATCTAGCCGATTTCGCGTCATTGGCGGTGACGGTCCCCGCAGAATATCTCGATTCCCTGCCCGACGATACGCTGGTAAAGATCGAAGTCGGTGCGATCGGGGGAACGGATAACGCGACCTTCACGGAGGTCGGTGACATCTGCGTCAATGAAGACAAAGGCTGCGCCGACGAAGAAGAATAGTCAGTTAGTCTGGAAATCAATGCCGCCCTGACGGACCTGCGTGAAATCCAGGGGCAGCAATCGCCTTTTGACGCTTTGCAGTCGAGAGAGGTGATTGCGGCCCGATGCCGCCAGGCTGCAGACTGCCTGGACACGAAACGGCACTTTGTCTCCAGCATGACTCGGGCACCCCGATGACATCGGCCAATTACAACACTGTGACCACAAACGCTGCTCGCCAAGCGGGTCCGATGGCGTGCATTTTGCTTTTTGTCAACGGCGTCACAGCACAAGATGCTTTCGACGACAGGCAGGTATTAGCCGATAGCAGCGTAACGACCTACCTGCAGGTCGATGTAAGCGGCGATCTCGTGACGCTGACGGCGCACAACGCAGGTGTTCGGGATGTCCTGGATGAGATTGCTCGCCAAAGCGATCTGATCGTCGTCTCGCATGATCCGTTGGCACATCGACTCACCCTGGATATTGAACGGCTTCCGTTGTCCGAGGCGTTGAACCGCATCATGCGGGGTCAAAGCTACCTGCTGTATCAGGCCCAGGCGGCAACCGGCGCAAGAAACGCGAACCATGAGCGTCGAAGCACCCTGTGGGTTTTCTCCGGTAGATCAGCGGGTGACCCAGATCATACGCAAGCTGCCGTTCGCTTTTCATCGGATCCCGCATCCGCTATCAAGGTGCTGCAAGCGGAGCTTACGAGCGATGACATCCACGTCAGGCAGGAGGCCATCAAGGGTCTGAGAAGGCTTAAGGCGGACGAAGCCATTGCGCCTCTGAGATTCGCCCTGGCCGACGAAGATAAGAAAGTCCGCGTTAAGGCTATTTATGCGCTGGCATACATTGGGGGAGATAATGCCGGTGCTGCACTGGCCACCGCTTCGGGCGATGAGAACGCATGGGTTCGGGCGGAAACGGCCTATGCGTTGGGCGTGGTTGGCGGCGAATTTGCCATTGAGGTCCTCAAACATGCGCTCCAGGATGCGGATAGCGACGTGCGGCGATCGGCCATCGAGGCGCTCACGGAAATCGGCGGGGGGCAATCCGCTCGAGCACTGGCTATCGCGGTGCAAGACGCGGACGTCTCACTCCGGGTGGAGGCCGTCGAGGCTTTGGCGGACATCGGTGGGGAAAAGGCCATCCGTCTTTTGAACCAGGCGTTGGACGATCAGGACAACGCTGTGCGAAAAGCCGCCAACGAAGTGTTAACCGAGTTGCTGAGCGAAGACCTATGATACACAAAAACGTTCGCAGGACTTAAGCTCAAGACGCAAGCGAACGTCACCGGCCGAACCATATGATCGTCGCTCATGAAGTGACGAACATTGACAGTGATTGCAGACAACTGGCAAGGATCCGGTATCCGTCCACCTCGGGATTTCGTGAGCGGCGAGAACGAGCTAAGAATGCTTGTCTTGTTTGTCATGGCGACTACCTCCCATGTTCCAATTTGGTGGATGCGTCGGCGTATCCTTAAAAACGGGCTTCTGCTGCGCTTTTTCCTATGGCGATGTCCAATATCCCCAGGTCTCATTTCAGTTATCAATTTAGGCCCAAATTCATACTATTTGAATTAAGAGGATTCCGCATAGAATTAGGATATTAGCGAAACCATCAGGACATTGAAAAAAGAGGGTTTATGGATCGCGGACCTCCCGTTCAACCAGACGGTAATGGAACAATGTCGGTTCAGGTCTGCTGGGTAACGAAATGGCGAAATGCCATTTGCCGCCGCAAGGTGCTATTTTGGGAGCGGTGTTCTCCAGGAACATCAAACTGGCAATAATCGACAGGAAAGAGTGGGGGGATTCATGAAAGTTGCAGAGCTTTTCGTCCGTTGCCTGGAAAAAGAAGGTGTCAGGTACGTGTTTGGCATACCCGGTGAAGAAAACATCGATTTCATGGATGCCTTGTTGGACAGCAAGCTCGAATTCATCCTGACGCGACACGAACAGGGGGCGGCATTCATGGCCGATGTGTGCGGCCGGCTGACCGGCCGGGCCGGTGTTTGTCTTGCGACCCTCGGTCCGGGCGCAACCAACCTCATAACGGGGGTGGCCGATGCGAACATGGATCGGGCGCCGGTCGTGGCGCTTGCCGGCCAGGTCGATACAGGTCGCATGCACAAGGAAAGCCACCAGCACTTGGACCTGGTGAAAATGTTCGAGCCGATTTCCAAGTACTCGACGCAAATTCGCACGCCGGGCGTGGTTCCCGAAGTGCTTCGCAAGGCGTTCAAGGAAGCGGAGAGGGAGAAGCCGGGGGTCAGTTTCATCGAGCTGCCCGAAGACATAGCCGATATGCAGGCGGACGGTGAGCCGTTGAAAGTCCAGCGCCCGAGCAAGCCGTATCCGACGCCGCAGAAAGTGAGGCAGGCGGCGGAGCTGATATCCAATTCGCGAAACCCGATCGTGCTGGCGGGTAATGGCGTGATTCGCGGCTCCGCCAGCGGCGAACTGCTGGCGTTTGCCGAGAAGCTCAACATCCCGGTAGCGATGACTTTCATGGCCAAGGGTGCGTTGCCGTTTTCCCATCCACTGTCGCTGGGTACGGTGGGGCTTCAGGGCGCGGACTATGTTGCCAGCGGTTTTGAAAAGGCGGACCTGGTCATTTGCGTCGGCTACGACCTGGTGGAGTATTCGCCGGCAAGCTGGCATCCGAACCGGGATAAGAAGATTATTCACATAGACGCGACACCGGCCGAAGTGGATGCGCATTATGTACTTGAGGCGGGGGTCGTTGGTGACATTGCCGAGGCCCTGAATGAGATCGCAGACCAGGCTCGTCCGCGGGAAAGCAAGATTGCGCACAGCCTGCGCCAGATCATCGTGGACGAACTGCAGGCCTACGAAAATGACCAGGGATTCCCGGTCAAGCCGCAGAAAATCGTATCTGACTTGCGCCGGGTGCTGGACAAGGAAGATATCGCCATCTCCGATGTTGGCGCCCACAAGATGTGGATGGCCCGGATGTACAAGGCGGAGGCGCCGAATACCTGCATCATCTCGAACGGCTTCGCGTCGATGGGTATCGCCTTGCCCGGTGCGATTGCCGCAAAGCTGACTTATCCCGAGCGAAAAGTCGTGGCCGTTACCGGCGATGCCGGTTTTTTGATGAATTGCCAGGAACTGGAAACAGCAGTGAGACTCGGACTGGAACTGGTTGTTTTGATCTGGAACGACAGTAAGTACGGGCTGATCGAGTGGCACCAGAACAAAAAATTCGGCCGTACCAGCCACATCGATTTTAGCAACCCCGATTTTGTCAAGTTTGCCGAAAGTTTCGGTGCGAAAGGATATCGGGTGGAGAGTGCCGGCGATCTTTTGCCGACGCTCGAGCAGGCTCTTTCCTGTGGCACGGTTGCGATAGTCGATTGTCCGGTTGACTACCGGGAGAACATGATACTTACCGAAAAACTGGGGAATCTGAAGGTCAGAATCTGAAATGAGCGAGCATTTCGCATTGATGGTGCCCGGCGCCGACGCGGAAGGCGAACCGCTGACGGTAAGCGCGCCATTTGATAGCCAGGCGATCGCGACCGTCGGCCGGGGTGGCCAGGCGGCGGCGGAGCAGGCGATGGCGACGGCCCATGGCTTGTACCGCAACCGGGATGGCTGGCTCAGCCCGGCCAGGCGTATTGAAATTCTCAAGAAGACGGCTGATCTGTTGCACCGGCAAAGAGAGTTCCTGGCGACAGAGTCTGCGCGCGAGGGCGGCAAGCCGTTGGCGGATTCGCTGGTCGAGATAGACCGTGCGGCAGACAGTTTTCGCAGTTGTGTCGATCACCTGCGCGTCCAGGCGGGCAACTGCATTCCAATGAATATCACGCCGTCATCGGCAAACCGCCTGGCGTTTACCATTCACGAGCCGATCGGCGTGGTGCTGGCGTTCAGCGCTTTCAATCACCCTTTGAACCTGATTGCTCACCAGATCGGCCCGGCGATCGCCGCCGGCTGCCCGGTCATTGTCAAACCGGCGGAAGCAACGCCGCTGTCGTGCATGCGCATCGTAGCCATCGTTCGCGAGGCGGGCCTGCCCGAGGGTTGGTGCCAGGCGCTGGTGACGACTGGCCGCGATGTTTCGATGGCGATGGTGAGCGATCCGCGAGTGGCTTTTTTCAGCTTTATCGGCAGCAGCAAGGTTGGCTGGATGCTGCGCTCGAAGCTGGCTCCCGGTACCCGCTGCGCGCTCGAACACGGCGGGGCAGCGCCGGCGATCGTGATGGCCGACGCGGACCTGGAGCAGGCCGTTCCTTTGCTCAGCAAGGGCGGCATGTATCACGCTGGCCAGGTCTGTGTGTCCGTGCAAAGAATTTTCGCGCACAGCGTGATCATCGATAAGTTGGCACAGCAGCTGGCCCAGGCCTGTGACGGTCTCAAAGTGGGCGACCCCACGCTGGCAGAAACGGAGGTGGGGCCGCTGATTCGCGAGGCCGAAGTACAAAGGGTGGATGCATGGGTACGCGAAGCTATCGATGGCGGCGCCAGTTTGTTGTGCGGCGGGAAAATTCTTTCGGCCACGACTTACCAGCCGACCGTGTTGCTGAACCCGCCGGCCGATGTACGGGTCAGCACACAAGAGATCTTTGGTCCGGTCGTCTGCCTTTACGGGTTTGCCGATGTCGATGACGCGATCGCCCGCGCGAACAGCCTGCCGTTTTCGTTCCAGGCCTCTGTGTTTACGCGGGACATCGACAGCGCACTGCGGGTTAGCCGGCGCATCGATGCGGCGTCAGTTATGATCAACGACCACACTGCATTTCGCGTCGACTGGATGCCATTCGCAGGCTTCAAGGAATCGGGATACGGCGTCGGTGGAATTCCCTATACCCTGAAAGATATGCAGGTAGCAAAACAGATCGTTATCAAGTCCGGGGAAATATAGACTGCACGGCGCAGGACCTACATTTGAACAGGAGAGGTTGGCGTCATGAGGATGATGCGTGGATTTGTCTATTTTCTGTTGGCGCTGGCGGCGGCGCTGACCGGCTTTGCCCTGACCACCGGTCCGTCCTGGCTGCTCTGGCCGGCGTCTGCAGCCCTGGGCTTCGGGTTGCTGGGCGTCCGGGACATGACCCAGATACGCCACAGCGTAATGCGCAATTACCCGATTTTTTCCCACATGCGCTGGATATTCGAGGGTCTACGACCCGAATTCCGGCAGTACTTTTTCGAGTCGGATCTTAGCGGCACGCCTTTTAACCGCGAACAAAGATCGCTGGTGTACCAGCGCGCCAAGAACGTGGAAGACAACAAGCCCTTTGGGACGGAAAAGGACGTTTACGAATCTCATTATTCCTGGGTGAACCACAGCGCCATGCCGCGGCCGGTTCAACAAGAGCAGTTTCGGGTCGCGGTTGGCGGCAAGTCCTGCAAGGCCCCGTATTCGCTCTCGGTTTTCAATGTTTCGGCGATGAGCTTTGGCTCTCTCAGCGGCAACGCCATCGAGGCGCTCAACAAGGGCGCGAAGGAGGGCGGATTCGCCCACGACACGGGCGAGGGGAGCATCAGCCGCTACCATCGAAAACACGGCGGCGATCTCATTTGGGAAATCGGCAGCGGCTACTTCGGCTGCCGCCACGAAGACGGCAGCTTCGATCCGGACCTGTACGCGAGCCAGGCGGCCAGCGACCAGGTCAAAATGATCGAAATCAAGTTGTCCCAGGGCGCCAAGCCCGGTCATGGCGGTGTTCTGCCGGGTTCAAAAGTTTCCGCAGAAATCGCGGAGGCCCGGCATGTCCCGGTGGGTCAGGATTGCATCTCGCCGGCGCGGCACAGCGCTTTTTCCACGCCGGTGGAATTGATGCAGTTTATCGCTCGTCTGCGCGAACTGTCAGGCGGCAAGCCGGTTGGATTCAAATTGTGCGTGGGCCATTACTGGGAATTTGCCGCGATGGTCAAGGCGATGCTGAAAACCGGGATATGCCCGGATTTCATCGTCGTGGACGGCTCGGAAGGCGGCACCGGCGCCGCGCCGCTGGAGTTTTCGAATCATATGGGAACACCGCTTCGCGAAGGCCTGTTTTTCGTCCACAACCTGATCTACGGCGCGGGCCTGCGGGAGCAGATCAAACTGGGTGCGAGCGGCAAGATCGTTTCCGCTTTCGACATGGTTCGCAACATGGCCATCGGTGCGGACTGGTGCAATTCTGCCCGTGGCTTCATGTTCTCGATCGGCTGCATTCAGTCGCAGGTCTGCCATACCAATCGCTGCCCGGTCGGCGTCGCCACCCAGGACAAAAACCGCAGCCAGGCGCTGGTGGTTGAAGATAAATGGCGCAGGGTTGCAAATTTTCATCGCAACACCATGCGCGCGCTGGCCGAATTTGTTGCGGCCTCCGGCTTTGACCACCCGAAAGATCTTCGTCCCTGGCATTTTTACCGGCGCACAGGGTCGGCCGATACCAGGCCCGGACATTTGTTGCATGAGTTTCTCGACCATGGCGAAATACTCGAAGGTACGGTAAAGGAACCGTGGGCAACGGCCTGGGCACTGGCGGATCCGGACCAGTTCCGCCCGCGCGAGATTGCTCATCGCGAGCTTTGCCCGCCGCACGGCTCCGGGGAGGCTAAGAGCGCGTAACACAGCGGCCCTCGCCCACCATATTGCCCGGCAACGGCAACCCGAAGCCCGATTAGATGGGGCGCTGCAAGCTGGGGTAAACTGACAATCGTGCCACACAGTAAACTCCACGAACGATGACCGATCTGTATTATTCAGCGGCCTGCCAGACCGATTTTCCCAGTCCATCCGGGCGCGGGCAGATCGGCGCCAATAGCAAACGCATGTGCGAAATTATCGAGCAGACGATTTGTGGTTACGAACCGTTTTTCGATGTCCGGCTGCTGGCGTTTCCGGAATTCGCGCATTCGCCGCCAGCCTATCCGACGGTCGCCGCATTGCGAAAAAAATTAGCCATCCCGGTTCCCAACGAGCATACGGATGCTTATGAAAAGCTGGCAAAGAAGTATGGCTGCTATATCCAGACGGGTTCGTTCCTGGAGGCGGACCCGGATTATCCGGACGCGGTTTTCAATACCACGGTGTTGATCGGGCCGGGCGGAATCCTGTCGAAGTATCGCAAGGTGAATCCCTGGCTGCCCTGGGAGGTGCATACGAGCCCTCATGATATCGAGGATTACCCCCACGACCCCTTGCCCGTGGTCGAAACTGAACTGGGCCGGCTGGCGGTCGCCACTTGTTACGACTGGCTTATTCCAGAGACTATCCGCGAGCTGGCGTTCAAGGGGGCTGAATTGATCGTCCGCATTTCCGCCTACATGGATCCGTGGGGCACCGCGCAACCCATGGATTGGTGGACCTTGATAAACCGAACGCGGGCGCTTGAGAACTCGGTCTATGTCGTAGCCGCCAACCAGGGGGCCAGCTTCAGGAACTACCCGCCGTTTAGCTGGCCGGGCGGCAGCATGGTGGTCGATTATGATGGGCGGATACTTGCGCAGGCGGACCCCGGCCCTGGCGAGAAAGTCGTGGTTGCGCCGATTCACATCGACATGCTGCGCGCCGAAAGAGACCGCCGCAGCGGTCATGATATGCGCGCCCACCTGCGTACCGGTTTGCATAGTTATTTCAAGCAAGAATGGCTGGCGCCGGCCAAGGGGCCGATTGACAGTGCAGGTATCGAGGGCCGGATCGGCGACGCCAAAGGCCGGCTGAGGCAGAACCGGCCAGGCAAACACGGAGCGAAACAATGAAGCAAGGCTGGCGAGGGCAAGCAACGGGTAGCGCGCTGATTCTGGGTGGACTGATCCTGCTCAATGCCTGCGAATGGCAATCTGCCGGGCCGAATGCCGAACAAATCGCGATGAATAACCGCGGTGTCGCCCAGATGGGCCATTTCCAATATGCTGCGGCCCAGCAAACCTTTGCTGCGCTGATCGAGAAATACCCGGAGTGGACCGATGCCAGGGTCAACCTTGCGATCGCCATGCTGAACCGCCAGCTAGAAGGCGATGAAGCAGCGGCGCTGGCCATTGTCGACCAGGTGCTCACGGATGAGCCTGGTCATGTCCGGGCCGATTATGTTGCTGGCTTGTTGCGCCTGTATCTGGGTGAAACCGCTGCGGCGTTGTCTCATTTCAGCCGGGTAACGGAAGCCGATCCCAAGGATGCCTATGCCGCCTATTACCTCGGGCAGGTATTGCTGCAGGTGAGTCAGCCGGAAAAAGCGCTGGTCTGGTACCAGAAAGCCATGGAACTGGATCCATACCTGCGCTCGGCATATTACAGTTCCGCGCTGGTTTTGCGGCGATCAGGCGATCGGGAACAGGCAACCCGGATGCTGTCTGATTACCAGCGGTTCAAAGACAATCCACGGGCGCGGCTCGCGGAATTCAAGTACACGCGCATGGGGCCAAAAGCCGAGGCGATTGCGTTGGGAGATATCGCTGACAGCCAGACACCCGAACCCGCCGGTCCGGTATTTGCCGATGCCGTCGAACATTTGGTTGGTCTTCCGGTGGGCGAGCTCAGCAGCGCTGATATCGACCAGGACGGACGACAGGACTTGTTCATTGCCGCACCGGGAGGGTCACTGGTACTGCTTGGCGCTGACGGCACGTTCCAGCCGGCGCATGAGCACCCGTTGAGCGGGGTCAAACAAGTTCGGGGCGCCCTGTGGGGCGATATCGATAACGATGGCCTGCTCGATGTCTATTTTTGCCGCGAGGGGAAAAATCAGCTCTGGCGCCAGACCGCTGCTGGAAGCTGGCGAGCAGACACCACGAAACCTCTGGACCATGAGGGCCACTGCGCCGGCGGTGCGGTTTTCGATGCGGATCACGATGGCGATCTCGATTATTTTCTGGTGAACAGCGATGGCCCTGCCGAGCTGCTGAACAACAACCTGGATGGCAGCTTTCGTCCGCTCGCGGCAAGCCAGGGCCTGGCTGGCGACGGGCGGGGTGGCCGCCAGGTGCTGGTCGCAGATCTCGACAGCGATCGCGACGCTGACCTGATCGTGCTGAATCAACAGCCGCCACATGCCGTGTACCTCAATGACAGGCTCTGGAAATACCAGCCGGCCGATGGCCTGGACGATTTTATCGGGCAGGCGCTGACCGCGATTGTGGTCGGCGACCTGGATGCCGATGGCCGGGTCGAGATCTATGGCGCGGACCCGGCTGGCCGCCTGCTGGTCTGGTCACGATCGGTAGCCGGCAGCTGGCAGCGCAGCGAGCTGATGCGCAACGGGTCCGCGGCGAGCTGGCTGGCGCTGCAGGATTTTGACGGTGACGGTTATGAGGAGCTGGTCTGGGCCGATGATACCGGCACGCAACTGATCGCACTGGGCGGAGTAAAAAGGGGCACAGTGACCATCGTCAATAGCAGTCCGTCGGCCGCTCGCCTGCCGTTGGTGCGCGAGGGTCAGCGAGGAGCGTCGCTGATTTTTCTGGATGAAGGCGGCCGGCTCACCGAACTGCCGCCGGGACCCGGCCGGCATGAATTTGTCCTGCTGGCGCTGACCGGCAAAGAAGAGACGGCGGAGTCGATGCGCTCGAATCGTTCCGGCATCGGCACGCAGGTCGCCCTGCGGCACGGAGCGAACTGGACCATGGGCAGTACTTTCAGTCGCGACTCGGGGCCCGGCCAAAGTCTGCAGCCGCTGGCAATGGGGCTGGCCGGGCTACAGGCCGCCGATTTTGTCGCGATCAACTGGTCGGACGGTGTTTTTCAAACCGAGCTGGACCTGGCTGCGGGTCAGCTTTACCGGATTCCGGAAACCCAGCGCCAGCTTTCGAGTTGCCCGGTCCTGTTTGCCTGGGATGGCCAGAAATATCGTTTTATCAGTGATTTGCTCGGCGTAGGGGGGCTGGGCTTTTTTGTATCGCCGGGGCAGGCGGCGGAACCGAGGCCGTGGGAATATTTCCTGTTTCCCAAAGATTCCCTGGTGGCGAGAGACGGGCGTCTGCAGATCAAGATAGCCGAACCCATGGAAGAAAACGCCTACCTGGACCAGGTGAAAATTCATGTCTACGATCTCCCGGATGGCTGGTCCATGATCATGGATGAACGCATGGCTACCGGTGCGCCGGAGGTTAGCGGTGAGCCGATTTTTTATCGCCATGTCGACTGGCCGGTTTCGGCCCGCAACCAGCTGGGACAGGATGTGACCGATGCCATATTGCTCGCCGACCTCAAGCCGGCCGCGACCGGCGCCCGCGACCCTCGTTTTATCGGCAAACTGGCGCAGGAGCAGCGCCTGACACTGGATTTCGGCAAACCGCTGAGCGCGCCGGTCGCTGGCGCCAAACCGGTATTGATCGTCGATGGCTGGGTCGAGTACCCGTACTCACAGACTGTTTTTGCGGCGTGGCAGGCCGGTGAATCCTACTCGCCGCCCAGCCTGGAGTATCGGGATGGCGCGGGAAAATGGCACATGCTTTACCCGGAGTTCGGGTACCCGGCCGGTATGCCAAGAAAAATGGCCTTGCCGCTGGACCGCCTGCCCGAGGATGCAAATGCACTCAGGCTGTCGAGCAACCTCGAAGTGTACTGGGACAGGGTTGGCGTCGCTTGGGCCGAGGACTTGACCAGCTACCGCCATGAAGTGCTTCCCTTGCAATCGGCGCGCATGGCGCGCAGCGGTTTTCCGCTGCGCACCACCGGGCCGGAACGACAACCGTATTACCGGTACAGCGATCGCAGCCAGTACTGGGATACGCGCTACATGCCGGGTTTTTACACGGATTTTGGCCCGATAACCGAATTGCTGGAAAGACATGACGATGCGCTCGCCATCATAGGGCCGGGTGAAGAGGTGCATATGGAGTTCGCCGAGCCCGCCCCGCCTGCCGATGGCTACCGGCAATGGCTGGTGCTCGAGGCCAGGGGGTATGCCAAGGATATGGATCTTTATACTGTGAATGGCGAAAGCGTCGGGCCGCTGCCGGTAAGCTTAACGCCGGCGGCTGGCGTAGATCGGCGGGCCGAGCAGATCAGCGAGCGCAACGGCCTGAATTCAAGGTACAATACGCGGTTCCAGGCTGGCCGATAGGTTCGGCCCCAACGACCCGGACGACGAGCGACGCCATACAAGGCGCAGGTTCGCAAAAAAAATCACATGCAAAATGAAACAACGGAGCGTCGGCAATATGTGCCGGCGGTTGGACCAAAACTGCACAAGTTATTGATGGTGGTCTTTGGGATGTTTGCCCTGCTCGCCATCAATTCCGTCTATCTGGCCGGGATTACGCTGGCGGAATGGTTCAGCGCAGCGACCTACCAGGATTATTTCTACCAGTGGATGTTCCTGGCGCACCTGGTCCTTGGCTTGATCATTGTTTTGCCGGTCATCGTTTACGGCATCGTTCACATCAAGAACGCCAGGCACCGGCCAAACCGCCGCGCGATCAAGGTCGGTTATGCGCTGTTCGCGTTTGCCCTGGTGCTGCTTGCCAGCGGCCTGATTTTGACTCGCGGCCTGCCATACCTGGAGGTGCGTGATCCTGCGGCACGGGAGATGGCCTACTGGGTACACGTGATCGTACCCTTGCTCGTGGTCTGGCTGTTCATACTGCATCGCCTCGCCGGCAAGGGGATCAACTGGAAAGCGGGTGGCGCGGTTACCCTGGTTGCGGTCTCTTTCGCCCTGGTCATGCTCGGCATCCAGTCGCAAGACCCCAGGCTATGGAATGTGGTTGGCCCGGCATCGGGGGAGCAGTATTTTTTCCCGTCGCTGTCGCGCACGGCAACGGGCAATTTTATCCCGGCAAAAGCGATGATGATGGATTCCTATTGCAAGGATTGTCATATAGACGCACACCGCGGCTGGGAAATGAGCATGCATCATTTGTCCTCCTTCAATAACCCGGTGTACTTGTTTTCCGTGCGCAACACGCGGGAATTTGCGATGCAGCGCGACGGTACCGTGCAAGGATCGAGGTTCTGCGCCGGCTGCCACGATCCGGTGCCGTTTTTCAGCGGCGCGTTCGACGATCCGGACTTCGACGACGTGAATCATCCCACGGCGCAGGCGGGAATTACCTGCACCAGTTGTCATGCGATCACCCATATCAACAGCCCCCGGGGAAACGCGGATTACACGATTGAAGAACCCATTCATTACCCGTTCGCCTACAGCGACGATCCGCTGTTGGCATGGGTCAACCGGATGCTGGTCAAGGCAAAGCCCGAATTTCACAAGAAGACCTTTCTCAAGCCGCTGCACAAGACTGCGGAGTTCTGTGGCACCTGCCACAAGGTGCACTTGCCGGTTGAGCTAAATGGTTATCGCTGGCTGCGCGGGCAGAACAGCTATGACTCCTTTCTGCTCAGCGGGGTATCCGGTCATGGCGCGGCCAGTTTTTATTACCCGGACCAGGCGGTGACAACCTGTAACCAGTGCCACATGCCCTGGCAGGTATCGGACGATTTCGCCGCCATCCCCGACCCGGTCAGCGGCGAGTTTCGCATCCACGACCATCAGTTCCCGAGCGCCAATACTGCGATACCGCAGATCGTGGGTATGCCGGACTGGGTCAATGCAGCGCATCGCAAATTCCTCGAAGGCTCGCTAAGGCTGGATCTGTTCGGCTTGCGGCGCGGCGGTGCAATCAGCGGTGAACTGATCGCGCCGTTGCGGCCGGATATCCCGGCGCTGGTTCCCGGTGAAAGCTACCTGCTGGAAACAGTATTGCGCACGCTGACGCTGGGCCACCTGTTCACGCAGGGGACCGCCGATTCAAACCAGGTCTGGGTAGAGATCACGGTATCCGCGGGGGACAGGCTCATCGGCCGCAGCGGTGCAGTGAACGACCTGGGCGAGGTCGATCCGTGGTCCTGGTTTGGCAACGCTTATGTGGTCGACCGGGAAGGCCGCCGAATCGACAGGCGTAACCCGGAGGACATATTTGTCAGCCTTTATAATCACCAGATTCCACCGGGCGCCGGTGAGGTCGTTCATTATCGCTTTACCGTGCCAGAGGATATAGGAGGACCGGTGACGGTAAGGGCAGCATTGAAGTACCGGAAATTCGATACCACGATGATGCGTTTAGTGCTGGACGATACGCGTGCGGTTAACGACCTTCCCGTGGTAACCATAGCCACCGATTCGATAACCTTTCCAGTGTACAATCAGGCCGAAAGCGCCGCCCAGGTCCCGGATATACCGGAATGGCAGCGCTGGAACGATTATGGCATCGGCTTGCTGCGGACCCCCGGAGCCGGTGAATTGCGCCAGGCCGAGGAAGCGTTCCGGATGGTCGAAAACCTGGGCCGGGCAGACGGACCCTTGAACCTGGCCCGGGTTTACTTGCGAGAGGGGCGGCTGGATGAAGCGGTGGTCATGCTCGAGCGCGCGGCCCGGTACGAGCCGGCCGCTTATCCCTGGGTCGTCGCCTGGTTTACCGGCCAGGTAAACCGGCAGAACGGTTTTCTCGACGAGGCGATCGAGAACTTCCGCAACATCCTCGATACGCGCTACCAGCTCGCCCGTGATCGTGGTTTTGATTTCAGCCTCGATTACCGGGTCAGCAACATGCTGGCCCAGACACTGTTCGAGCGGGCGCAGCTGGAGCGGGGCGATGGGCGCAGGGAAAAGCGCAACTCGTTTATCGCCGAGGCGATCGCCTGGTACCGCCATACGCTGGGCATCGAGCCGGAAAACGCCGAGGCGTACTACGGCCTGTCGCAGGCATACGCGCAATCCGGCGAAACCGGCTTGTCGGAGGAGCACCGCCGCCTGTACCAGACCTACAAAGTGGACGACAATGCGCGTGACCGCGCCATTGCGCTGGCCAGGCGCATGGATCCAGCCGCCAACCACGCCGCCAACCCGGTGGCGATTTACGACTTGCAACGCGAGTCCGTCACCACGGGCCCTGTCTTTGACAGTGCGCCGGACTGAGTAGTATGAAAAAAAACAAGGAACAAAACCTGTCGGCGGAACTGGATCTGATGGAGCAGGATGACGCGATCATCGGCCGGGTGTTTCGCTGGTCATTATTGGTCATGATCGGGCTGGCCATTGTCGTATTGATCGTGCTTTTTTCCGGCCGCGGGGAAGAACGGCTCGAACCGGTTGCTGAAGCCACGCTGGCAGGCCCGGAGCAGCTCTCGGTGGCCAGCGACCGGTCGCCGCCGCAAGTTCATTTCTCGGAGGTGGCTGAAGATTGGGGCATAGATTTCGTCCACGAAAATGGGGCCTACGGCGAGCGGCTGCTGCCGGAGACCATGGGGAGCGGAGTCGCAATTTTCGATTATGACCGTGACGGCGATCAGGACCTGTTTTTTGTCAACGGAAAAAGCTGGCCGTGGCGGGATGAAACCGCCGGGGCAACCCAGAGGCTGTATCGGAATGACGGAGACGGGGTTTTTACCGACGTCAGCGTGGCGACCGGCGTAAACCTGGAACTGTACGGCATGGGCGTCGCCACCGCGGATTTTGACAACGATGGATGGACGGATATTTTTATTACGGCGGTTGGCGGAAATCGCCTGCTGCGTAATATGGGCGGCGATCATTTTGTCGAGGTCGGAGCGGCTGCGGGAGTTTCCGGTGATGACGACGTATGGAGTACGGCTGCAATTTTCTTCGATGCCGACAATGATGGGGATCTGGATTTGTTCGTTGCCAATTACGTCGAATGGTCACGGGATATCGATCTTGAGGTTGACTACCGGTTAACTGGTATCGGTCGGGCATTCGGGCCGCCAGCCAATTACGCTGGCACGCAGGCCTACTTTTACCTGAACAATGGTGACGGAAGTTTTACCGACAAGTCAGAGTGGGTGCAGGTTTTCAACCCGGCCACCGGCGAAGCGATGGGCAAAGGGCTGGCGGTTGTGCCGATCGACCTGAACCACGACGGCTGGCTGGATCTTGTAGTCGCCAACGACACGGTGCGAAATTTCGCTTTTGAAAACCTTGGCGGCCAGGGTTTCCGGGAAATGGGATCCGACCTGGGCCTCGCGTTCGATAATGCGGGCCACGCGACAGGCGCAATGGGCATGGACACGGCGGCGCACGGCAATAACGGCGACCTCGCTGTTGCCATCGGCAATTTTGCCAACGAAATGACGTCGTTCTATGTCGCCCAGGAGGGTAACGGCTTGTTTACCGACCAAGCGATCCTGATGGGGATCGGCCCGCTCAGCCGCCAGGCGTTGAGTTTTGGATTGTTTTTCTTTGATTACGACCTGGACGGATGGCTGGACTTTTTTCAAACCAACGGACATGTGGAGCCGGAAATCAATACAGTCCAGCCAAGCCAGAATTATCGACAGGCCAGCCAGTTGTTCTGGCAATGCGGACAGGGTTGCCAGCGGCAATACTTGCCCATCGCGGATGGTCAGGCCGGTGATCTGGGTATGCCGCTGGTTGGGCGCGGGGCCGCTTACGGCGATCTCGATGGCGATGGTGATCTGGATATCGTGATTACGCAAAGCGGCGACCGACCGATGCTCCTGCGAAATGACCAGCGCACCGGACACCACTGGTTACGTGTAAGCCTGGATCAGGGAGCGCTTGGCCGGAGCCCGATAGGGGCGGTCGTGACCTTGTCCAGCGGCGACGTGACTCAACAAAGGACGCTGAACCCGACGCGCAGCTACTTGTCCCAGATGGAGCCTGTCCTGACTTTTGGTTTGGGTGAAAACCCAGTGGTAGATGGACTTTGGGTGCTGTGGCCGGATGGTCAGACGGCAGAGATTCCGGTGCCGGAGGTAGACCGGGAAATGCGTGTAGCGTGGCCAGACGGGAACGACGCAACTGCATTGGCGAAAATGGCAAACGAATGAGTATGCACAGCGACGGTTTAGCCAATGATAATCGCTAGGGCCAGGGCCTCGAAGGCCGGAATCCGCGCATGGGTTTTCCTCGCACTGGTTTGCATTGCATGGTTGATCGCGAAAGAAACGATTGCGCAGGAAAACAGGACGCCGCGGGACACGGAAATCGTCCTCGTGGAAATTCCGCTGCCGGATCTCACCCGGGTGCAGCCGGAGATCCGGGTACTGATCGAACCGGCCATCGCAAGTTTCGAGGCTGGGCGGGACGAACTCGACGGAGCGGAACTGGGGTTTCATTTTGGCAGCCTGGGCATGCATTTCCATGCCTACCGAATGCTCAATGAAGCCAGGGCTGCGTACAGGAACGCGTTACTGCTCGATTCGGGAAACTATCGCTGGAGTTACCTGATTGCCCTGGTGCTGGAAGAACTCGACCAGACCAATCGTGCGATAGCAATGTACGGGGTCAGTCTCACACTCGAACCATCGAATATTGCCGCTCGGACCCGATTGGGCCTGCAGTTCGTTCGCCAGGGAGCCATCGCAGAGGGGGAGGCGCAATTGCGGCAGGTTCTGAAGCTGGAAAACAGGAATGCGGTAGCATTGGCGGGCATGGGCCAGATCGCGCTGGAGCGAAAGCAGAACCAACGGGCGGTCTCCTATTTCCTGCGCGCGCTGGATTCACAACCGGATGCAGGTTATCTGCACAACCAGGTGGCGGCAGCCTATCGCGCTATGAACGATGGGGACAACGCGGACAAGCATCTACAGCAAGTCAATCAGCGTATTCCAGTCATCGCGGATCCGGTTCTTGCATTCGTGCATGCTCATCGGGTTGCCCCGGCGGAATACCTGCGCATGGGCGGCGAGCTGGTGCGAGCAGGCAAACACCAAGAAGCGGTCAAGGCGTTTAAGTTGGCGACTGCCATCGGTCCCGGTTTTCAGCCGTTGTTTATCGCGCTGGCGAAAAGTCAGCGGGTACTCGAGCAGGACAAGGCCGCCTATGCTGCGATTGACGCAGCACTGAAACTGAGCCCGTCGGATCCGACGGCAAATTATATCAAGGCCGTCTGGCTGGATCAGGATGGCAGCGGCAATATTGCTATTGGCTTTTACCGTTCTGTGCTGAACGGCCGGCCGGAATTTGCCAGGGCGCGATTGTTGCTCGCCAATGCGCTGATGAGGTTGCGGCGCTTTGCCGAGGCGACCGTGCAATATCAGCGAGTGGTCGCGGAAGATGAGCAGCACATGACCGCGCAATTCCTGCTTGGCATCGCGTACCTGGTACAGGGAAAATGCGCCGCCGCGTTAGGCCCGGTCGGTGATTCGCTGGCTTTAGGCCCGGGCAATGTGAGAGTCAGGACCGTAGCTGCCCGACTTTACGCGACCTGCCCGGCTGCTACCGCCGATCTGCGGGCACGGAGCCTGGGCTATGCGCGCGACCTTTACCGGGAGATGCCCGGCGCCGATATGGCGGTAACGCTGGCTATGGCCCTGGCGGCCAACGGCGAATTCGCCGAGGCGGAGGAATATCAGGCCGAGGCCATGTTCGAGGCGATACGGGACCAGGATGCCGATGGGCAGGTTATGTTGTATGGCGATATGCAACGATATCAACAGAAAAAACGAGCGCTCAAAACATGGCCGGATGGGGCGGAGATATTTCTGCCGCCCAGGAATCTCCGGGCACTGCGCGCGGCGGACGGTAGTCTCGCCACGGCTGGGCAGCAATAGCGACCGGCGCAGGGGAAACTGCGCCGACGGGAGACAGCGATGGGATTCAAAACAGATCAGGACGTCGAGAAATTTGCCGAATGGCTGAAGGAACAGATTCAGGGCATGAATCGTCATGTATACACCAGCGGACTGATTTCCACGGAGGCGACCGGCCTGTGCATCTGGGCGGTGCCGCATCTCGTGTTTCTCGGCCAGATCTGGCCAAAGGAAGACCGCTCAAAGAAATACTGGGTTATTTCGGGCCTGGATCTGCCGACCGACCATATTGACGAAAGCTTGGCCGCGACCCCACGCGAGGCTGCACGCCACTTTTCGATGAAGTGGCAGTTGCAAAGTTCCAAGGTTGCGGACTTGGGCGAGCAAGGCGATGGCGATGACGGCTCCCCGGCCGCTACGGACTGGCGGCAAATCGCCGGTAGCCTGCAATCGAATGCCGAAGCGCTTTATACGCTGGTCGAGCGCGACGAGCTGTGGGATGCTGAAAAAGGATCTGTGGAAAATGTGCTGGCCGCCATTGGACTGCAAGGGGCCGACGACACAGTGCAATAAGGGGTTTGCTGTCCTTACTTGACCCGGGTGACGCGCACCGACTTGTTGGTGCCTTCGACCTTGAGTAGATAGCTGTTGAAAGATTTTCGACTGATGGTTGCCACCGGGTGGCTGGAACCGCGCCAGGACAATGTGGAATTGACGTCTTTCTGCAGCCAGACCTGGCCATTTTCCAGCCGGAAAACAGTCTTTCCATCCCAACCGTCGAAATCGCTGATGATGCGGCTGCTTATCTGTTTGATGCCTTTGGCAGCAGCCTGGTTTTCCAGGCCAAAAATGTCCTGGTAGCTGGTGACGCCAGCTATGGGAGGTGCCTCGGGCGCGGGTAAGGCTGGCGCAGATATGGGCGCCGCGGCAGCCTCGGCACTCACCACGGGAGCGGGCGGCGTAGCCTGGGTGCCGGTTGCCGGTATCGCGGGCGCTGCGGCAGGCGCCGCGTCGGCGCGGGTACCTGCGCCTGCCAGGTTGTCAAAACAGGCGAGGCGTGCGCTCGCATTTTTAATGGCGGCACAATCTGCCAATGATTCTTCGGCGATGCCGTGCCGTGGGGTGAGTAAAAGGAAGCAAGGTATGGCAAGGAGTGTCAGTCGGTTCATGGTCATCCGGTCCCGTGTTTTTGTGTTCCAAACATATTATTCATTAGCCCCCAAGGCAAGTCTGGCACTTGCCCGGCTGGCAGGAAGCCGCATAATGCGGGCACGACAGCAGGAAATATTTTGACCGATCCAAAAAACCCACATGCTGAAATAACCCGCCACTACGCGCTGGGAGAGTCCGCCCACCAGCATGGTCGGCTCGAAGAGGCCAGGCAGCATTTCGTCGCGGCATTGCGGTTGGACCCCGAGCACACCGATGCGTTGCATTCTTTGGGCAGCATAGATGCGGCGCTCGGTGAGTTTGATGACGCCGAGAGGCTGGTCCGCAAGGCCATCGCCATCAACCCCATGCAAGCAGGTTTCCTCAACACGCTTGGCAATATCCTGCGGGCGCGCAGGAAATACCAGGAAGCGGCTGCTGTTTACCAGCAGGCGCTGCAGCTTCAACCTGGACTGGCAGTGGCTCACAACAGTCTCGGCATGGTGTTCAAGGAGCAAGGCAATCACGAACAGGCCATCGAGTGTTACTTCAAGGCCCTGGAGCTGGATCCGGAGAATGCAGCGGTTTACAACAATCTGGGCAGGGTCCTTAATAATCGTCGCAAATTCGACGAGGCGGCCGATGCGTTCCTGCGGGCGCTCACCATCCGGCCGAGGTTTGCCGAAGTGCATAACAATCTAGGCCATGTTTACCGCGCCCAAGGCAAACTGGATAAGGCGGAAGAATGTTTCAGAAATGCGATCAGCTGCGATGCAGAACTGGCTGGCGCTTATCACAATCTCGGCACCGTCCTGATGATGCGAAGCCGCCCATTGGATGCGGCCGATGCCTTTTCTACAGCATTTCGGCTGAATCCAGGCGATCTGCTCTCCAGGCTCAACGAGGGAATCAGTCTGCATACTGCAGGAAATTTGTCCGCGGCGGTCATTGCCTACCAGGAAGTACTGAACCGGACACCTGAGAATTCGAAAGCATGGATGGCGCTGGGACTGGTTTTCAATGAACTCAGGCAGTCTGGGGAGGCTCGCGATGCGCTTGAGAAGGCGATTGCCAGCGATCCGGAAAACTCTCGTCCTTATGCGGAGCTGGCGGCGCTGCACGAGGACCTTAATCAGTTGGAGGAGGGGATGACGGTAGCCCTGCAAGGGTTGGCGATCGACCCAAGGGATCCTAGGATCAACCTGGAGATCGCCAAGTTTGACAGGCGCAATGGAGATATCAAACAGGCGATAGACCGCCTTGAGAGATTCGATTTGTCGGCAATGGATCACCGCCTGGGACAGCAGTTCAGTTATGAACTCGGTCTTGGGAAAGACCGCGCCGGGGAGTTTGAGCAGGCTTTCGAACTATTCGAGGCGGCCAATCGCCATGGCCGGATGAACGAAAGGCTGCAACAAGTCGACGCGCAGCGGTTCCTCAAGAAAATCGACGACTTGCATGCATTTTTCGAACGCGAGGATACCGGTAGCTGGCCCGTGCCGGAGCCCGTCGATCCGTCTGATACGCCGGTATTCCTTTTCGGTTTTCCGAGGTCCGGAACGACACTGACGGATCTGCTTCTCGATGGTCACCCGATGATACAAACGCTCGAGGAGAAACCGACCATCAACGCCGTCGAGATGGCGATCGCCGGCGACCAGCCCGGCTACCCGGAAAAATTGAAAAGCCTGGATAGCGGTGAATTGGCAAAGCTGAGACAAATCTATTTTGCCGAAGTTGACAAGCATGTCGAGCGGGACAAAAAAATGATTATCGTCGACAAGCTGCCGATTCGTACGGTGCATGCGGGATTAATCTGGCGGCTGTTCCCCGACTCGAAAATCGTGTTTTCCGCGCGCCACCCTTGCGATGTCTGCCTGTCCTGCTTCATGCAGCAGTTCAACAGCAATGACGCCTTTGCCAACTTCTTCAGCCTTGAAGACACGGTCAACATCTATGACAAGGTAATGCGGCTGTGGCAGACCTATGTCGGCAGGCTGGCCTTGAATGTGCACATGGTGCGCTACGAGGATCTGGTCGGAGATCTTGAGCAACAGGCAAGAAACCTGCTCCGTTTCCTTGGCGTAGCCTGGCGGCCGGAAGTGCTGGCATTCAATGAGAAAGCAAAACAACGAGGACGCATTGCGACCAATAGTTATCATCAGGTTACCGAACCGCTATACCAGCGAGCCGTGGGCCGCTGGTTGTCCTATGCGGACAAGTTAGAACCTTTCATGGCGATCCTCGAGCCACACATACACTACTTCGGCTACAAAGACGCCTGAGTGGACCGTTCAGCGTGGCGCCGGCAGGCCGGCTATCCGCCGTTTGTCGGCAAGCGAGGCCGGTGGCGGAGAGTAGAATGGACTGTCCTCAGGCCATGGCCTGACGGCGGTCATGCCCTGCCGGTATCGTACCAGGTTGTCCTGCGCGAATCTTTTGGCCCCTCCGCCGGGCATATTGGTCAGCAGCGACTGCTGTAACCGGATCGCTTCGCTGGTTTCACCGTTGGCCGTGAGCACCATGGCCAGCGTTTCAGCACTGTCCAGGCTACGCAGGGTTTCGAACATTTGCCTCGCCAGCGCCAGCCATCGCCGTTTGTCCACCAACACAGCCGGCGGGCAACTCGAGCCCGAACGGATCAGACCCTGATTCAAGGTGCCGGAGTTCGCCTGCCGGGTCAGCGCACGTTCCATGGCCGCGACCGCAGCAAGACAATCACCG
Source organism: Pseudomonadota bacterium (assembly GCA_022572885.1). Classification (NCBI taxonomy): domain Bacteria; kingdom Pseudomonadati; phylum Pseudomonadota; species Pseudomonadota bacterium. The sequence goes on from JACZVC010000006.1 coordinate 100,324, forward strand.
CTCGCGTGCAGGGACAGCGCCAGTCTGAACAACAACAGCACATCGACATTGTCGGCGTCATCGATTTGCTGGAACAGTTCGACGGCCTGCTTGAATTGTTTCTGCCGCATGCGCAGATTGGCCAGCAACAACTTTGGCGGTTCGGCTTGTGGATCGCCGGCGATCGCGATCAGGTAATGCTTCGCGGCCTGGTTATCGTCACCGGTGTCCTCGAGCAGGCGGGCCTTGCTGTAGTGCGCTTTGGCGGAATCCGGGTCGAATTCCAGCGACAGCTCGACTTGTACCCTTGCCTGGTCGGACTTGCCAAGCAGCTCAAGCACCCACGACAGGGCCAGATGCGTGGTGGCGTCGCCGGGCCTGGATTCCAGCGCGAGCCGGTAATTTTTTACCGCGGCGCGCAGGTCTCCGCGCTCGAAAGCAGCCAGGCCCTGGTCCAGGTAGGATCGTGAGTTGCGGTGCAGGGCGCTGAGTTCTATCAACAGCTTGTCTTCGAACCATGGGGTGACGGTGCCCCGCTGCTCCAGGTGTTGCCGCGCCAGTTCGCGGTCCCCGGTCTGCCGGTAAGCCATCGCCAGGTAGTAATGCAGTTGGTTCGCTGTGGGCTGGATTTCGACAGCCGTCTCGAGCTGGCCGATGGCGCGCTCGAAATCCCTGTTGGCGATGTTGAATCTCGCCATTCCGGTCAATGCCGCCGCATGTGCAGGGTCGATATCGAGAGCGCGCGAAAAAGCGGCCTCGGCTTTAGTCAGTTGCCGGTCATCGAGGTACACCTGTCCCAGGTGTACCCAGCCAGCCAGGTAATCGGCGTCCAGTTGCATGGCTTGCAGGTAATATTTTTCCGCCTCCGGGTAGTTGCCAAGACGTTGATGACTGAACCCAAGCAGGTAGGGCCAGCGGAAATCGTTTTCATCCAGCGCGATGGCGTTGGCATAACTGGCCTGGGCGGGGCCGTGCATCTCGTACGCATGGTAGAGCATGGCCATATTTCCCCAGGCTGCGGATTGCTGTTTTTTGCCGCCGGCCACCGATTCAATGCGCAGCCGCCCTTCCATCAGCCACTTCTGCACGCCGGGTTCCAGCCCGCTGAGATCGGGGTGACCGATCTCCTGGAGCTGAACTCCCCTGGCGCAACCGGCAAACATCATCAGCGCTATCAGGAATGAGACCGGCTGCCGTACGCTCATGCCCGGGAAATTCCTGGTCTGCTTTTTGGCAGGCTAGTCATCTGCCGGCCGGCCCTTGCCGCGCTCGATGCGGTGGTAACGATCGGCCGCCAGCCCGGTAAACGACTCACGCCTCCCGTCCGGCCAGAGTACGAAGAGATGCTGATCGCCAGCGTCGCCGCTGAGCCCGATAATTACCCTGGGGTCGTTTGCCGATGCGTAGCTGCCATCGCGCCGGGTCCGCCGCCATTTGCGTTTTTTGCCGTCATTCACCAACGCGACCCTGGCGCCGATGATCGGGTGGCCCCGGGTGGATACCAGCTCGAGTCCGAGCCAGTGGTTGCGAGCGCCCACCTGGTTGATCAACAGCCGTGCCGGACCGTTGTTATTGGTTATTAGGACATCGATGTCGCCATCGTTGTCGATATCTCCAAATGACGCGCCCCGACTGACTTCCGACAATTCAAAAACCTTCCCAGATTCGGCGCTTACTTCCTGGTAATGGCCGTTGCCGAGGTTCAGGTAAAGCTGGTTTCGCTGATGATGTGGATAGGGGTCCTTTGCCGCGACCAGTTCCTCGATATGGGTCACGGCGCCGTTGACCATCAGCAGGTCCAGCCAGCCATCGTTGTTGTAATCGAACCAGCCGACACCAAAGCCGGTATAGGAGAAGCTGTCTTTCGCCAGACCCATGGATACGGTCTGGTCCTCAAACCAGCCGGTTCCGTCGTTGATATAAAGGGTATTGGTTTCCCTCGCCAGGTGCGTCATGAACAGGTCGTCATCGCCATCGTCATCGAAATCGGCCGCATCTACGCCCATGCTTGCTTCCGGGGCGCCATCCATATTAAATGCCGCCCCCGCCATTAGCGCGTCGTCGACAAAACTGCCGTCTTGCTGGTTGATCCACAGAAAGTTGGCAGCGCCGTCATTGGCCACATAAATATCCAGCCATTGATCGCCGTTGAAATCCGTTGCAACGACGCCGAGTGCACCACCGATTGCGCCGATTCCGGCCTTCCGCGTCACATCCTCGAAACGGCCGTCGCCCAGATTCCGAAACAGTTTATCGACAGTGCCAGCGTAGGTTTTGGGGCCACAATATTCCCGCGTGGCAGTCTTGGAAAAGCAGGGGATTCGATTTTCCCAGTCAAATTCGACATAGGTCGCCACATACAAATCCTGCCAGCCGTCCTTGTCGTAATCAAGAAAAACGGCGCTGGTACTCCAGCGCGGATCATCGACGCCAGCCGACGCAGTGACGTCACTGAAGCTGCCATCGCCGTTGTTGAGCAACAACTGGTTGTTATCCAGATTCATCACGTAGAGATCTGGAAAACCGTCATTGTTGATATCGCCGGTTGCCACACCCATGCCATATCCAGTGCCAAGCTCGCCCGATTCCTCCGTCACATCGGTGAAACGAATCAGCGTCTTTCCATCATCGCCGGTCCTGGTGTCGTTTCTGTACAGGCGGTCGCTCAAGGGCAGCGGGTGCCGGGGTGGAAACAATGCGTCATTAACCTGTTTGCCGGGACCCAGCGTGGTGCCCTGGACGATATAGATGTCCAGGTCGCCATCGCGGTCGTAATCGAAAAGGGCGCTGCCGGTACCGACGATCTCAGGAAAGTAGATTTCGCCCGACATGCCGTTGAAATGAAAAAAGTCTATGCCGCTTTCGCTGGCGATATCGATAAATACTTCCTCCGGATTCGTCGGTCCGGGGAACAACAGGCACACAATGCTTGCATATGCCGTTCGACGCAGCTTTGGCAGGTTTATGGAGATCATCGGCTGGCGCGTATCCTTTGAATTTGTTTAGGGCCTGGCGGCGCCGGATTGTGCCTTATTTATTGCCGGATTACCCGAACCGGAAACGGCGCACTTATCGCCCACAGTCCGTCCCCCGAGGCGAATCTGATAAACTGCGGCCTCTATTCTGAGGCTTTCAAATGACCCGGACAAGCATGAAATCGGGACCCGTAGTCGCCCACGTCAATTCCTGCAGCATTTCGCCGCCGGTGGATGCTGAGGTATCCTGATGCCGTATAACGCGACCAGGCTCGGCGAGCTACTGGCGGCAGATGGGGCGAAATCGGCGCTTGACCCTTGTCTCGATGCCCTCGCGAGGTCACCCGAAGACGCTGGTCTGCACCATGTGTATGGCCGGGTGCTGAATAACCTGAACCGTCTCCCGGAGGCGCTGGATGCGATAAACCGGGCAGTCGGGATCGAGTCCGGAAACCCGCTGATGTATGCGCATCGTGGCCATATCTTGCTCAGGCTGCAGCGGATGGGCCAGGCCGCCGATGATTTCCAGCGCGCGTTGGCTCTGGAACCCTCTCAAGTCGTTGCCCTTGGCGGCCTGGCCAGTATTTGCCTGGCCAAAGGCCGAGCCGCGGAAGCGACGGCCTTGTTGTTACGCCTGACCGATTGTGACCCGGATAACCATAGGCACTGGTTGAACCTGGGCCTGGCGAGGCATGAATCGGGATTATTGCATGAGGCGGAAGAGTCGTTTCGAACAGCATTGGAGCACTCGCCCGGGGACCCGGATGTTTTCTGCGGTCTGGCGAGCGTATTGCAGTCGCAGGGGCATCTGGATGAAGCCGGCGAGTGGTTTGCCAAGGCGCTTCACTTGCAGGCGGATCACCCGCAGGCGACGGCGGCAATCGCGGGGATCCGCGAGTTGCAGGGAAAACCCGATGAGGCGCTGGCAATGCTGCGGCCGTTGCTGAGCAGCGAGTCTGGTGAGGTTGCGCCCGCCGTCGGCTGGCTGGTCGGGGCCGTCCGTCCGAGGCCGCCGTATCCGGTGCTAGTCCTTGTGTCTGAGCAGGGCTCAGGGAAGACGCTGGCCGCCAAGTGTCTACGGTCGTTGATCGACCCATCGGCGGTCCCGCTCCGAGCGATGCCGAAGGACGAGAGGGACCTCGCGATTGCCTCGCGAGGAAACTACATTCTCGCCTTCGACAACATCTCACACATCCCTGCCTGGCTGAGCGACGCGCTTTGCCGTATCGCGAGTGGGGAAGGCTGGGCCACTCGACGCCTCTACACCGACGCGGAAGAGGAGGTCTTCACGTTCGCTCGACCGGTTCTCATGACCGGAATCGACGACTTCGTCGCTGCGAGCGACCTTCTGGACCGCACACAGCTGGTGGGACTCCCGTCCATTCCGCCTGAACGACGTCGGCGTGAGAGCGAGCTGCTGGAGGCGTTCGAAGCGCTACGTCCAAGCCTGTTCGGGGCGCTCCTGGATGCCGTTGCGATGGCGCTTCGAAACCGCCACAAGACATGGACTGGGCTGCCCAGGATGGCGGACTACGCGTCGTGGGTCATGTCGGCCGAGCCCGCTCTCCCCTGGCCGCAGGGAGCCTTTATCAAGAGCTTCTCCGACAGCGCAGCGTTGGCCCATGAAGTCGTGCTCGACGCCTCTCTTATCGCGGAGGAGATGCGCGGGCTGGCGCTTGCCTGCGAGCCGGAGGGCTGGGAGGGTACGTCGACCGAACTCCTGCGCGAATTGGAGAGGCGCGTGGACGATACGACCCGACGGGGGCGCTCGTGGCCGAAGACGGCAAGGGCGCTGTCCAATCAGATCCGTCGCATCCTGCCGGCCCTCAGGGCCATCAATGTCGCCGTGACGTTCCACCGGGAGCCACGAGCAACGCGGCGCCGGCTGATCAAGTTGGTTCCGATGCAAGATCGAGTGGACGATCTCGATGCTGTGGACGCTGGTGAAGTGGACGATGTGGACGCAGGATCGCTAGGAGTGGACGCAAGCGAGACCGCCGCTGATGCGGAAATCGAATCTAGAATGGACGATGTGGACGCAGTGGACGATGAATTCTCTTCTTTAGAAGAGTGGGAGGAGGAGATCTAGGTGAACGCTTTGGAGATCGTGCGCGCTGTGCAGGAACACGGGGCGCAACTCGTAGAGGAGGATGGTCGCCTCGTGGTGAAGGGCACTGGTGAGCGGTTGCCCGATGACCTCCGTTCGGAGCTCGGACAGCACAAGGCGGCCGTGCTCATCGCACTCGGCTGTCCGTTCGACAGGGCGGTGGCCAGCATTCTGGACGACCTGCGGCCCCACCTCGCGCCCGCACTGCGAGCTCTGCCGGATGAGCGACTGCTGGCGCTGGTGAACTGGCATATCTTCGCCGCTTGGGAGAAGGCGCTGCGGGAGTTCGGGAAAAGATAGTGAAATTCACCGTCCACTTCGTCCATTCGTCCACGGCACGTGACGGAGTCAGCGCGAGCGGGGCGCAGACGCGACTTGCCCTGTGCGCGACGGTGATGCATATATGTGGCACCTCGGACTCGCCTAGGAGAGCGATGAAGTGAGAAACGGTTCGAAGCCAGGGCTCGCGATTCTCTACGACCGCGCCTCGACCGCGCACCAGCGCGACAACTGGTCGCGTGCCGACGCCAACCGCTTCCTGGAGAGGGTCGTGGCCGAGCACGGCTACGAGGGCGAGGTTCGCCAGGAGATCAAGTCCGGCGAGAACCTGACGGACCGTCCCGTGATGAAGCAGCTCCTCAAAGAGATCGCCGAGGGTAAGATCGCCGCGCTCGTCACCCAGGACTTCACTCGCCTATCGCGCGACGAAGACGGCATCGACGGTCGCGTCATCCGCCAGGTCTGCCGCGACGCCGACACGCTCATCATCACGCAAGAGAAGACCTACGACTTCTCTAACGACGGCGATGACCTCCTGGCCGACCTGAACTTCTTCGTCGGGAAGATTCACAAGCGCCAGAGCCTCCTCGCACTCACCCGGGGCTTGAAGGAGAAGGCCCGCCAGGGCAAGCTTGAGCCGACGTACGCCATGTACGGCTACGATTGGTCGGAGCGCTGGCCGGACGTTGATCCGCCCCAGGGCGCCAAGCCAGGTGCGAAGAAGCCGGGCGCGAAGCTGGTCGTGTTACCTGAAGAGGCCGACGTCGTCCGGCGCATTTTCAACCTGTACGAAGAGGTGAGCCAGCGCCAGGTGGCGATGCGGCTCAACAAAGAAGGCGTGCGCAAGTCCGTGAAGTCCCGCGCCTGGCGGCGGAAGGTGCAATCCAGGGAGAACGGCGAGCGGGTGTTCCTAGAGCGCGCCGAGGAGCGAACCGATCGCATGTGGACGCCCAAGGACATCAACGACATCGTCTCCAACGCCCTCTACGCCGGCCTCCTGACCTGGGGCAA